>MVQK01000108.1 GCA_002067515.1 Pelotomaculum sp. PtaB.Bin013
TTATTGTCTCAGATTACCGCCCCCTTTGGCAAGAAAAAACTATTCATTTCCCGATAGGGAAACTGAGCGGCAACATTTTACATCGGAAAAGTCGCTGGGCAATCCAGCGGCATGCATTTATTTGGGAAACGGTCAAACTCTGAGTACAGATCAGATGCTGGCAATCGCCAGACAGCACAAGGGCTTTGTTTCAGAAGTTATATACTGCAGCGAATCTTCGTCTGCTGACTATAAATTGATTTATTATTCGTCCGAATGTGAAGTAGATTTCTGCGGGCATGGCACTATTGCATGCATGTACAGCCTTATTAAGAGCATCGCTGAATTAATGGAAAAAAGCGAGCTAGTTATAGAAACAAATAATAAGGGTAACCTGATAGTTTATAACCGGATTTCCGAACAGGATGCGGTATTTATCACCGCTCCCGAACCTAAACATATTGGCACAGATCTACCATCAGAAATTATAGCACAAAATTTGAAATTGAGATCGGAACAGATTTGCAATCAGTATCCGATAGATATAATAGATGCCGGATTAAGAACATTAATCGTGCCTCTTACTGCACTTAAAGATGAAGTTAATGTTTATCCGCATGAACAACAACTTAAAAATTTTTGTTTAGACCATGACATTGATATTATTCTGATATTTACCAAAGAGGTACAAAGCACACAAAATATAGCTCACACCAGGGTTTTTGCTCCCCGATTCGGATATTTGGAGGACCCCGCCACTGGATCAGGCAACAGCGCATTTGGCTATTATATGATTAAAAACAAGCTCTGGGATGGCACTGGTACATCAATTGAGCAAGGGAACACAGGAATGGAGTTTAATATTGTGAAATTAATCACCCTGGATGGCAAAATACTATTTGGTGGCCGTGCAACTGAGCGCATAATCGGCAAATACTTAATATAAGCTAGGAGTTGTGGAACCATTTTCGACGAATATTAATTGAAACAAGACAGAAAGTCTGGTAATCTGACAGAATGATGATTGTATCAGGAATAATTCTCGTAGCAACTTTGATAGTCTTTGGAATAGGGAAAATTCCTATCTTTCGGGTTGATCGGGCTGGGGCCGCTATTATCGGCGGAGCACTAATTATGGCCACCGGGGTACTCACTTTCAACCAAGCCGTTCAATCGGTGGACTTTAGGACCATAATTCTGCTTTTTTCCATGATGATCGTAACTACCAGTCTCAAATCGGCTGGGTTCTTCCGGTTTATAGGTAATTACTTGATAAAGAACTTAAAAACCCGGAAGGGATTTCTTTTTGGGGTAGTTATTACAAGCGGACTATTATCCGCATTTTTTATTAATGACATAGTTTGCCTGATTTTAACCCCCATCGTCATTATAATATGCAAAAAAGAGAAGATTCCTCCTTTACCTTACTTAATGGCAGTGGCGACAGCCTCCAATATCGGAAGCGCCGGAACGTTGCTGGGAAATCCGCAAAACATTCTAATCGGGAGCATATCAAATGTATCTTTTTTCTCCTATATTGTTATTGCATTTCCATTGGCGGTAGTAGGGCTATTAATCAACTATTTAGTAATAAGCTGGTTTTACAGAGACCTTCTTGAAGGGGATTTGACTGGCGGTGAACCCCTAAGAAAGGGTTACCACCGATATCTGTTGGGGAAAAGCCTAGTAGTAACATTGGGTATTCTGGCGGGTTTTATTGTCAGCAAGGAACCAGCTATCATAGCCAGTCTTGGGGCGGCATACCTTCTGGTAACACGGAGACTTAAACCCGATAAAATTTATGCTGGAATTGATTTTAACTTATTAGTTATGTTTATTGGTTTATTTGTTGTGATGGGCGGTGTGGAACAAAGTGGGCTTATGAATCGTATTATGGAAATCTTCAGCTTTAAGAGCTTTAGGGTTTTTTCCATCTTAACGATAGCGCTTTCCAATATATTTAGTAATGTTCCAGCTGTAATGTTACTTAAGTCTTTTATCCCTTCAGATGTAAGTTTCTGGTGGATAGGTCTGGGGGTTTTCAGTACCCTAGCGGGCAACCTTACGGTGACAGGGTCTGTTGCTAACCTTATAGTTATTGAAACTGCTAAGCATGAGGGAATTCAAATAAAATTCCTTGACTATTTCAAAGTGGGTTTTCCATTAACTCTTTTATTGACTCTCATTGCCCTTTCTTACTTTACTGTTATCCAGAATTATCTATAAAAATTACCATCGCGGCAATCGTATCGCTAATGCGCGACCCCCATAACCCCCGTTACGAAGGATGAGATAAACAAAACTCACTGCTTCCTAATATTTTTCTAAAAAATTCCCAGATTCAAACATCCTGTCCAAATCAGCTCTGGAAGCTTTCTTTAAATCCGCAGACACCCCATAACCTATTTCATAATTATAATCTTTTTTACCTGTAAATATTTATGATTTCTCTACTCAAAATCCAAGTTGGAACAGCTACAACATACTAATAATACATTCGCTCCAAGTTTCCCCAGTTTCGCCAAAAGGACTTTAGTCCTATTGAACTATAGGACTAAAGTCTAATATAATCAAAAAATAAAGAATATTGCAACATGGGATTTTAATCCATCACACTAATTAAATATTTGGCAAACTACCTGAAAGGATACTACGCAAAGCCACGAGTTTTAATCATCGTTGTAGCGGAGGCACATATGATCACCAGGATACTTGTAATACGAACTTTAGATGTTTTGAAAGGCTTGGTAAATACCGGTAAGATAAAAACACTAGCGAAAAATGCCTCTGCAATTTTTATTCAAGTCTTCACCTCAAAAGCAAATCCGCAATGGGTTAAGAACATTGAAACCATTTTGCACGAAAATTTGCCGGGGGCGATTATCGTCGGCGCTTCTACCTCGGGAGAGATTGCTAACGGCCAGCTATTCACTAACTCTACGGTCATTTCAATAACGTTTTTTAAAGAAACAACCGTAAAAGCCTTTATATTGGACGCCGCAACCGGCGGAGAAGTTGATTTGGGGAAAACTTTACGCGCCGATATTGAAAACACGTGCGCGAAAATAGCGGGTGTGTTGTTGCTGACGACAACTACAACGATGGACGTGTCAGATTTTTTAACAGGCTTTGCCGATGCTCAAGTCGCCTATCCTGTTTTCGGCGGTGGCGCAGGCGAGTATTCATCACCGGTATCAGAAATGAAAGCCCTGATTTTCTGCAACTCCCGGCACACCTTTAAGGGTGTGGTCGCGGTTGCTTTTCTGGGAGATGGGATTAAGATTGAAACACATAACTATCTTGGCTGGCATCCGTTAGGTAAGGAAATGGTTATCACGGAAGTGAACGGCTATTGGGTGAAAAAAATCGACGGTCAACCTGCCTTCAAAATATATCGGCGATATCTGGATATTCAAAATGATAAGAGCTTCCAGCATAACGCCATAGTGTTTCCATTGATGGTAAAAAGAGATGGCAGGCAGTACGCCAGGCCCGCTATGGCAGTCAACGAGGAAAATGCTATCTTATTCCTTGCTGATTTAAAGAAGGGTGAAACAGTTCTCTTCGGTTACGGCGATCCAAACACAATTATTGAACAGGCTGCTGCAGTGCAAAGCCTGCTGGCAGCCTTCGAGCCTGAATCTATTTTCCTTTATAGCTGTGCCGCCAGGCGAGCTTTCTTGCATAACGATGTGGAGTTAGAGACAAAACCATTTGAAAATATTGCACCGACATCCGGATTCTATACACATGGAGAAATAAACAGCAGCCCGAACAGCATCAATCATCTCAATTACACTATGGTGGCGGTAGGCATGAAAGAGCGCAATTACGGCGGGAAAGCCGCGCAAATCCAAAATGGGCATAGGAAGCCGCTGTTTCAGGAGGACGCGGATCTTTTTGCTTACCAACATTCCCGGTTCATTTCCCGTTTGCTCCACTTCATTAGGGCGGTCACGGATGAACTGGAAATAGCCAATAAAGAAACTAGGCGGCTGGCTGAAACAGATCTCTTGACTCAGGCCTATAACAGGGTGAAGGCCTGCGAATTATTGAACAGTGAAAAGAACCGGTGTGAACGGTACGGTTCAGAGTTTTCAATCATTATTTTGGACATAGACTTTTTTAAGGAAGTGAATGACACATACAGGCACATTGCCGGAGATGCGTTCCTCGTCAACATCGTTAAGATCATCAAGAAGCAAGTGCGCGCTCCGGATATGTTGAGCCGCTGGGGTGGAGAGGAATTCCTCATCGCCATGCCGGAAACCGGGCTCGATGGCGCGCTGGTCGTGGCGGAAAAAATCAGGGCTGCGGTTGAACAAACGGTGTTCCCCGGAGCGGGGCATCAAACATGCAGTCTGGGTGTGACTTCCTTCAAAAAGGGCGAACGCATCGAAGAGTTGATTGAACGGGCAGACGCAGCTCTTTATGAAGCAAAACAGAGCGGCCGGAATCGAGTTATAGCTAAATAAATATTATTATGGCTACCTGCAAATCAGCAAGGTAATATATAACGATGGGACATCAAACATGAAAAAAATATTGTACTATGCATGCAATAAATATATAATAAAAAAAAATAATATCGTAACATCGTGTTGGGCAAACCCGTGTGAAAACCGGGGACGCTAAGCCATGGGTCTAAAGCTGGTATATATGCCATGATTGCCAGGCGACAAGGACATTGACTTTACTGGAGTGGGTATAGTCTTATATGACTGTTCCCACCTCTTTTTTATTGCGTTTCTTTAGGATTGTGTTAAATTATATAAATTTTACCTGGAGGTGAAGATAAAACTTAATATTTCAGATGTATTGATATGTGAAAGGGAGGTTAGATCTTGTCGGAAAGTAGTCAGGTCATTTTTGCTACGGCAATTTTTTTAATTACATACGCGGTAATAGTTACAGAAAAAATTCATCGCACTGTGGTTGCCTTGGTAGGAGCCAGTTTAATGGCTTTAACAAAAATATTAGGTCTGGAACAAATTGTTGAAGCTATTGATTTTAACACCATTGGCTTGCTGGTGGGTATGATGATCATTGTGGGTATCACCAAGCAAACCGGTATTTTTGAATATTTGGCAATTAAGGCAGCCAAAAGTTCAAGAGGGGAACCGATCAAAATTATCGCCGCCCTGTCTTTGATAACAGCTATCTTATCCGCGTTTTTAGACAATGTTACCACTGTGCTATTAATTGTGCCTGTTACCTTTGCCATAGCGAGGCAGCTTGAACTTAACCCATTGCCGTTCTTGATTTCTGAAATCATCGCCTCCAATATTGGGGGCACAGCCACTTTAATTGGCGACCCGCCGAACATCATGATTGGTAGCGCCACTGGTCTCGGCTTTATGGACTTTGTCTTTAACCTGACCCCTGTAATAATTGTTATATATATTTTGACCATTTTCTTTATTCAGATCATATATAGAAGACAACTGGTGGCTAGACCTGAACTCAAAGATAATATTATGGAAATTAATGAAAAGGATGAGATAAAGGATCAAAAGCTTTTAAATAAATGTCTGATTGTACTTTTCCTAACCGTTCTAGGTTTTGTCTTGCACCAATATGTACACCTTGAATCATCAGTTATAGCCCTGTCAGGCGCCAGCTTATTGCTTCTGGTTACAATGAGTGACCCGGAGCATGCCTTATATGCGGTGGAGTGGCCTGTTATCTTTTTCTTTGTTGGCCTATTCGTAGTGGTTGGGGCTTTAGAGAAGGTAGGAGTAATTGAAGCAATGGCTAAATGGTCACTGGATGTAACAGGTGGCATCATGGTGCCCACCGCTATGCTGATTCTTTGGCTGTCCGCCATAGCCTCGGCCTTTGTTGACAACATTCCTTTTGTTGCTACAATGATCCCGCTCATTCAAGACATGGGCCGTTTGGGAGGTATCGCGGACTTAAACCTGCTGTGGTGGTCGCTGTCGTTGGGCGCCTGCCTTGGCGGCAATGGAACAGCCATAGGCGCCTCGGCAAATGTTGTCGTTTTGGGTATAGCCGAAAAAGAAGGGCTGCATATCAGCTTTGTTAATTATATGAAGATCGCTTTTCCGCTAATGCTGACGTCCATAGTGGTATCCACGGGTTACCTTCTTTTATGGTACTTGTTCCATAGCATGAGCATGTTGGCAACTCTTGGTATCGCGGTAGTTCTTGCTATACTTTCAAAACTAATTTTCAAGATGTTAAACAAATAAGTTTTTTAATGCTGGACAAATTTACCTGACAAGTTTTAAGTGAGGTGGTTTGCGCCGTGACACCCCAGGAACTATTTGATGCCTTCATCTGTACTATGCAGGAACTCAAAGAACTAAAGCAACAGGCAATGATAGCTAAGAATTATAAAGAAAAGAGAAAGTTGCTCCGCAAACAGAAGGAACTATGGCATCTGCAGTTCTGGCGTTATAAACTGTTTCAAAGATCCGTTTATTATGACAGTTGATATTTTAGATATAAGCAAAATTGCCTTCCCGCGCCGGCTTCGCCGTTGGGAAGGTTTTATTATTAACTTTTATCTGAATAAATAGTGCCTCCGATAAATTCTCTAAGGATAGAATTTAAAGGAACTTTGGAAAATTCCATCGGCTTAAAAAATGACAACAGGTTCATCAGTCGCTCTTTTGTCGCATAATGGGGAGAATCTTCATTGACTTTCTGCAAGGAAGCTTCCGCGAAGGAACGCAAGACGTTCAGCTCATAAAGCAAACTCGAATTAAACATAACATCGCATTCTTCCTGGTATTTAAAGACACTCTTGGATTCACCCTTGCGCACACTATCCCACTGAGAGAAGGTGATATCGGGAATATATCCTCTAAACCGGTCATCTCTGACCATTCTGCGGATCAGCCTAACCTCCGTGGTGGGGACCCTGTTCATTAAGTCGATATTGAGCTCGAACAGCGCGCTAATGTAGATCTTAAAAAAAAGATTTCTGCTCATGTTAGGCAACAGGCCGGGATTTAATGCGTGAATACCTTCAATCAGGAGAATTTCATCAGGGCCC
>MVQK01000109.1 GCA_002067515.1 Pelotomaculum sp. PtaB.Bin013
ATCTCATCTTCAATCGCCTGAAGGCGTTCGTCATAAGCGTCCTTGATGGCATCCATTTGCTCGCTAAGACCTTGTTTGTACTTTTGGAACAACTCTTCTTCAATCTCCCACTGATACTCAACACTCCACACCCTCGCGGTTTCCAATTGGCGAAGATACTCTATTTGCTCCTGGGTGGACATCCGCGCCATGGCGACTTCGTGCTGCATTACCTTGGTGGCGTTGTCGTAGGCTTTTTCAGCATATTCGTCGTCCATATTGGCAAGCGCCTGCTGCGCGGTGCGAATATTTAACTCGGCGTCCCACCAGGCATTGCCGTAGCTGTCCACGTCTTGGGTAAGTTGCTGGATGGCCGGGCTGATTTTCTCCATGGCGGCGTCGTATTCTTCCGCCGATATAGCGCCGGACTCGTATTGCTGGTTGAGGTTAGCCATTACCGCGTAGAGATTTGCCAACTGGGCGCGGCCTTCCTCGGCGGCGGCGTGAAGGGTTATTTGCTTTTCGGTGTTAAGCTTGATTGACTGGCTGTATTGGTCCTGCTGTTGTGATATTTGAACTAAGGTCGGAATGGCGGCATTTTGTAGCTCAAGGTCGAGAATTTGCTGTTGAGTATTAAGCCGCGACATGGCGTTATCGGTTTGCTGGATGGCGTTGTTGTATATTGTTAAGGCATCGGTTGCGGCATCGGCAAAATCCTGGTACTGGGCGGCGAAGTCGCGAAGGGTGGAAGCGGCGGAACCAGAATCATCAGATCCGCCAGTATCTCCAGCGGCGTGATCGATTCCGGTAATACCCGGCACCGTAGCTACTGCCGCGCCCCTAAGCCTGTTAAGTTCGGCCTGGGCAGCATTGGCGGTTTTTTCAAACTGCGATATTTGCCAGTTTGTTTCATTTTCAACCACCTTCTGAAACTGCTCCATTCTTTCTTCGGCATATTGTCGGTTAGCTTCAGCGGCAGCCCGGTAACGTTCGGCCACCCAACTAAGTCCAAGGTTTTCCGCGCCGGTTGCGAGTCCTTCATAAAGGCTAGCGCCGGCGCTGTAAGTACCGGCCCCTATCTTCGCGGCGCCCTGTTCCAGTTTTAGAATACCTTCAATAGCCGCGCCCTCTTGCCTCAAGGCTTCAATTCTGGCGTTAGCATTGTCTATAACGCTTTGTGTCTGCGCTGCTTGCTGATTAATAGTATTTAAGGTTGCTTCCCGTTCCTGCCGCATTTTATCGGTGAGAACGCTGATTTCCTGGTCAACGGCGTCTTGAGTCCACCCTGCCGCATCCAGCCGGGCAACCGCTTCTTCGCCTAAGGCAATTTTGACTGCTTCAGATACGGCGGCGGAATCTTTTTTAGCAGCCTGGAGCTCCTTTTCGGTGAGATTTCCAGACTCTATTTTTTGCTGTAAAATATCATGCTGCTTCGCCATCTCCTGAAGGAATGTTGATTCTTGCTGCCACTGCTGCTGTTTTTGAAGACTGATCGGTACATAATCCTGCGCCTTTTGGTTTAATTCATTTTGCGCTCTTTTTGCTTCCCCGGCATGTATAGCCCACGCCGCCAGCCCTCCAAGAATAATTGAAATGCCGGCTGTTGCCAGTCCGGTAGCTACAGCAAGGCGGGAGGTAGCTGTTGCGGCAGCATTGGCCGCTGTTGCCTGCGCTCCGTGCGCCGCCGCCGTAGTTGTTGAAGCTGCGCCCAACGTTCTTGTTGAAACCGCTACGGCTGACACAATGGGCAACATTGCAGAATATATACCCTGTAGGGCTTTACTGACCAGAAGGAGCGCTCCAATACCGGCGGCGGCATTAATAGCCACCGGTCCAACTTTTTCAAGGCCAAGCAAGAAGGCATTAAAATTATCCAGTAGATTCTTCAAGCTATCACGCAGACCGCTATCGCCTGCGCCGGACCAAAGAGAAACCAGGGCGGCGCGGGTTTGAGCGGCTTTCTTTTGAACTGTATCAAGCTGCTGTGCGGCCATTTGGGCGGTAAGTCCGGAAGAATTTATAGCAAGTGCGACATTCTTGACGATCTCATCATACTGGCCGACAAGGGCACTGAATTTGGAATACTGGAAAACCCCTCTAGCGCTCTGCTGAATTGCATTATTTAACTCATCCTGCGAAAGAGAAGCATCTTTTGTGGCTTGGGAAAGTTCAAGAATTAGTGTGTAAGCATCCTTTAGTTTGCCGTTGTTGTCACGAACACTTACGCCGACTTCTTTTAACGCTTCAACAACTTTTTCCTTTGGATTGGATAATGTGGCAAATATTGTCTTGAGAGTATTTCCGACTTCACCACCGGGACGCTGAATAGCCCGTAAGCCGCTGGCTGTAAGTCCCAAGAAGTGATCCATGTCTATACCGGCCTGCTTTGCGGCTGCTGCTGCTCTGCTTGTTGCGTTAGCAAGATCGCTGGCTGGTGCAAAAGCATTGTGTGAAAGTGCCGTATACGCATCCATTAAATGGGTGGAAAAGGCTAATACTTCATTTGAGTTTTTGAGTTCTTTTCCCCATGTAGCAAGGCTGGCTTCATTGGCTTTTACGGATTCTTCAAGCTTCATGTTATCGACAATTTGAAGCTTGGTAGCGTTGTCAACCAGTTGCATAACAAGGTCCTGGTCTTTATACATACGAGCAAAGGATCGGGAAGCAGTGAAAACCTCTTCTACTTTGGCACCATAATCCCGCATTATTTGCAATGATTCTTGCAGGGCTCTATTATAGGCTTCCTGGTCGTGGGCAACGGTGGGCAAGACGGTTTGTAAGCCTTTCATGCCAGTTTCAACACCGACCAGACCATCTTTCATTGTACTTAGTACCTCGAAAATAGTAGCACCGGTCAGGAGCCACCCGGCATGATGTAGAAATATGTTGGGGTTTAGGGCCCTGCTCATGGCGGTAGCATGATTTCTGGCACGGTTTTCAGTGTTTCTAAAATAGTCGCTTACTAGGACGCTTGACCGGGTAAGTCCAGCGTTCATATTGCCGGCAAAAGAGGCGGCAACCCTTGCGTTGGCGGTAGCCAGTACATTTAAGCTCGCGTTTGTATCCAATGCGGCCTTTTGCAATTGTTCTAATGAGGTAATAGCCGGAACTGTATTAATTCCAAGACTGGCCATGATTTGGCTAATGAAATTGTTTTCAGGCAAAAAAAAACCTCCTTTCTAGGAAGTAAATAATCAAGAAATATTAAAATAGTTTACATAAATAATTTAAAAACAAGATAAAGACCAAAGAAAAATGCCGGTATCAATAAAAACCACCTAAGGGGATTTCCTTGTTTGGGAAATATATCTTTAAAGTTAGTATCACTTTTATTATCCGCTAGTGTATCATTGGCAATATTTTTCGCTGAATTAATCTGTTGAGCATCAAAATAACCATTGTATGTAGAAATTGCTAAATTCAAGAATCCAATAACAAGATAAGGCAATGGAAGACTCGTTGTCTTAATTAATATTTCATAAAGAACAAAACATCCGATCAACAAATGAATTAACGCTTTTCCAAATATCCCTAAATAAATATACCCGACACCAGGAAAGAAAAAATTAAGAACAGCGGCAACACCAGGATTAACCTCTCTTTTCATTAAAATCCACCCCACAGTTTTTAAAAATCATATCATGGGACAAACCAGTAAGGCAAGGTAAAATAGAAGAAGCCTGTTATTGGGCTTCTTCTATTTTACCTTGCCTTACCGAACCATACCTTACAATACCCCGCCGCACCAAACCGCACCGCACCCATCCAATCCTCGCCGCACCATACCTCGTTTATATCAACCTCTCCTAACCGACTCTCACCAGTTAAGAGAGGTTGATAACCGTTTTTTAATAATTACCTCGCCTCACCGTACCAAACCGCACCGCACCTGACCTCGCCTAACCGTACCACTCCAATCCACACCTGGCCTTACCCCTCCGCTCCTCGCCGCATTTATATCAATCGCCCCAAACTAACTCTCGCCAATTCGGAGGAATGATACCATCTTTGAGTGCTTTCGCTATCATGCCCCTATGTCGTCCATCCTCTCTTAAAACATGGCACCTTCTACATAAAGTGCGCAAATTATTAACCTTGTTGCTTGCATTTTTACCTGATTTTATATGATCACAATTAAATTCTTCAAATTTAACCGGTTTACCGCAATGGACACATTGTTTATTGTCTCGCTCCCAAACTATTCGACGCAAACCATGCCATAGCTCTTTTTGTGGTCTATGCCGTGGCACTGGCAACATCTTCTTTTACGTCAAATTCTTTAACAACAAAACGACCAAAACCTATATTCCGACCATCACCTATGCCGCTAAATTTACCTGCATCTATCACGGACGCTTCCATTTCACCCCTTGAAATAATAGTTTTGTCCCACATTATTTCAAATGTTGTTATCCATCCAGGAGAAACGGCAACACGATAACGGACATTTCTTGCGCCAGTCGAAGGATTTCTAACCGAACGAACGTCCATATAAACAGGTTCGTCGGTTTCGTTAACTAACTCAGTAATATTCTCTGGTAGATAACGGTCAACCAATATTCTGTCGGTAATAACCTGTAAGGTTGCTTGAACCATTTTCTGAATACTGCCCTTACCTTTTTTAGTGTGCTTACTTCCCTCACGAATACAAGCAAAGACATATGAAGGATCGATATAAAGTTGTCCGTCTTTGGTTTTTAGCACTGTCTTTTTCCATTCTTCGGGGTCGTTACCTGCAACGCCGGTTCTTTCTTGCTTCTCAAGGGGTAATGCTTCTGGTCCAAAATGATGCCACAATAGAGGACGGACACCTTTAATTGTTACTTTTGCAGTTAAAATATTATTTGCCATGCCTTATCACCCTTTCAATGAATTTCATTTAACTTCCATGAATATTATATTATGAAATTCATGGAAAGTCAATGTAATTTAAAGAAATTCATTGAATTATTTTTTGTTTTATGGTATAAAATATTTAAGAGGTGATTTACATGGCCAACCTAGCCCCAGATAAAAGAAGTTTTTCAATTACAATAAAAAAGGATTTATTTGAAAAACTTGCAGAAATAGCCGAAAAAGAAAAACGATCTGTGAATTTTATTATTATTGAATTAATTGAACAAGGGTTAAAACAAAAAATATAAATATGTACTCCCGGTCAAGGACTTGGCCGGGGTTATCTTATTCCAGAAAAATAACTACAAAAATCCGCTACGTCATTAACGGTGGAGGGCTTGCTAGGTTCTGTCTCACCTACACCATTATAACCACCAAAAAAACCAGGAATATTCATGCGAATTTCGATATGCTTCGGTAGCCGATCCAGTATGGCATTTAACTGCCGTATTGTCCGTTTGCCGATTTGCTCATAGGTTAGATTTGTGTGACTCAATAATGTTGTGTAAATTTCACCCCAGTCAGTAGGTCCTTCGCCTTCCGACCGGGTTTTTAAAAACCCGTCAGATCAACAATAGCCCGCCACAATTCGCGCAGATTCTTTGTATCCAGGCCGTCCTTGAGCAAGTCATCCAACTCCAGGCCGATTCCGTTTTTGGAAACAAGTAGTGGAAGCCATTTGTTTTGAACCCGCTTTGCTTCTTCATCCCTCAAGTTGAATATTTGCGAACCAATTGAAACGTTGTCGGCAAAATACTCATCAACCATGTCCAAAGGAATCCCGGCAATGTCGTAGGTCTTTACTTCTTCTTTCCAAACTACCTTTCCCTGCTCGTTCTTTTCACGCTTACGGACTGTAAGAGAAAAGAAATTCCCCTGCCCGGTCATTACGGACAGGGGAACCGGTGTTAAATTGTCCTTGTCTTTGTTTTTACCATCAGCCATTTTAAATCTTACCCCTTTCTATCCCCTTTATTTTTTACTTATTTTACCTACTTTTCAACACGATACGTTACGGCCTTATACCCGGAACGCGGCTTAAGGATTTTCAGTGAGATCGTCCAGCCCTCTTTGTTCTTTTGCTGTGCCGGAGGGGTAATGCTCCCTGTGGCCTTGCACTTGTCAAATAAGATGTTGGTTTCTTTTGTAGCTGTTTCGTCCTCAGATAGAACCTTGCCGCCAACAACGGCATAGAATGGCCTTCTGGCCGCTTCGTTAAGCTCAACCTTTTCAGTATCGGTAGGAGTCCATTCATAGGCGCAAAATACTTCTTTGGAAGCATCCGCGCTGTTAAAGGTTACGGTTGCGCCTGACACGGTGAACTGACTTGCGGCAGGCCCGGACGCAACAGACGCAAGCGGAGAACCGCTGTTGTCAACTATGATAATAGTCCCACCAGTAGCAACCGTCTTATCCAGGGTAACAGTATATACGCCTGAAGGAGGGACGGTTTTACCTTCTTCAATCCGCCACATATTTTCCCCGGTTTCGTCTGTTACGGTTGAACCAATCAACCCGGCAAAAAGTTTCTGCTGGTAACTATTAAACTTCACATCAACTTTACCGGCAATGCTTTCGTCATAATCACCCATTGGAAACATACTGTTTCCGTCCTTAACCTCAGTCCCGCTAAATTCAATAGAGGGCGTAATACTTTCCACCGTACCGTTGGCACCAAGATAGGTTGAAGCATCTGTCTGATCAACGGTCCCATCGGTTTTGTACTGCCAAAGACCGATGTGGCCGGCTTCCTTGAATACAACAGGTCTCAATTATAATCAACTCCTTCTTATGGATTCCTTGTTGTTACAATGCAGCTAAACCGCGCCCCCGCGCAGAAATAATTCTGCGCCGTGGGCAAATCCCCAAGCTGCCCATCCCACCTAAGCAAGTGGTAAGCTATCATCGGATCAAGCCCTTTCCTCCTGCGCTCCCGTTCATCTAAAAGCGAAAACGCCCGTTGCAGGGCGTCATATGCGTAAAGATCGCGGGATACCGGGACA
>MVQK01000110.1 GCA_002067515.1 Pelotomaculum sp. PtaB.Bin013
ATTTCCTTGATGAAATAGATAAACCGGGGCACTTTATAAGATGCCATCCTCTGTTTGCAAAAGCTGATCAGTTCTTCTTCCGTCAATATCTCCCCTCTTCTTAACACTACATAAGCCTCCGGCACCTCGCCCCGATCTGGGTCGTCTTTACCCAGCACAGCGCACTCCAGTATTTTGGGGTGCTGATAAATGATGCCTTCTACCTCGCGCGGATAAACATTATATCCCCCGCACAAGATCAAATCCTTTTTGCGGTCGACAATATAGAAATAGCCGTCTTCGTCGCGGTAACCGAGGTCGCCGGTGCGGAAATAACCGTCCTTGAAGGCTTCTTCCGTGGCCTCGGGCATCTCCCAGTAGCCCTTGAAGATCCCCGGCCCCTTTACCAGGATTTCCCCAACTTCTCCCGCCGGCAGTTCGTTGCCGTCTTCATCCGCAACCTTCAGGGAATACCCCGGCGCGGCCAGCCCGATTGAGCCGGTTTTACTATGGCCTAACCGGTTATAAGTCACCGTGGCGCTGGTTTCCGTGGAGCCGTAATACTCACATAGCCCAGGGCCAAATGTGCGCTCAATTTTATTAAAGAGCCCCGGCGGCATGGAGTATCCCGCTGTTTGTTTATAACGCCACGCGCTCAGGTCATATTTTTCCGGCGAGTAGAAATTCATCATGTAAATATACATGGTCGGAACACCGGCAAAGTGGGTCACCCGGTAGCGGGCGAGCAACTCGAGAGCCTTTTCCGGGTTGAAGCGGGACATGCTTAAAACAGCGGCTCCGGTGTAGAACGGCCCCAGCAGGGTCACCGTGATAAAGATATGACAATACGGTGTGGCTGTCATAAATAAATCTTGCTCATTCAACAACAGCGCGTCACTGTTTAAAGCCGCTTTGGTCATGAAGTTTTTATGAGAAAGCATAACACCTTTGGGCCGTCCGGTGGTTCCCGAAGTATAGAGCATAGCGGCAACATCGTCTTCAGCGCAATCCAATTTTTCCAATATGTCGGAATTTTTCGAAATAACGGAGCAAAAATCAACTGCTCCTTCCACTGGTTCCCCCAGAGTGACGATATTTTTCACCGAAGGGATATCGTCAAGAATGTTCAATATATTTTGCTTAACCTCCCGCGCGGCCCCGACAACCAGCTTAGCCCGGGCATTATTTAAAATATAGGATATTTCCCCTGTTTTATAAAGGATATTGAATGGCAATGCTATTGCCCCAATTCGCATTGTTCCAAAAAAGGCTATCAGCCATTCAGGTCCGTTAGGCAGGTAAATACCTACCCTGTCTCCTTTATTAATTCCCATTTCTATTAAGCCGTTGCTAAACCGGTTAACCATCCGGTCAAATTCCACCCAGGTCAGTTCGCGCCCGTCATCTCCACAAATAACGGCATTACAGTCAGGATAGCGATTAGCGTTAACTGTTATTAAATCCGCAACATTTATAAGACGCCACCCCCCTTTGATGACAGCTACTGGAGCACACAAAGCAAATGTATTTTAAAATTTAATAATTTATTCTAGTTGGAATATTTATTCCCTTCATATTTTTCAAAAAATATTTATATTGTTTATTTATCTAATTATAAATATGAGCCACAAGGCAGGACACTACTTTCAAAAAAAATTTTATTCCTTTATAATGGAGCTAACATCAGTATCGCGCAAACATCTCCCACAGAAATCAGCAATCTCTATTCTAACCGATAGGGAGGTAACAACTTGCATAATCGTCTGCGGGATAATCACGGTTTTACGTTTGTTGAAGTAATGATGGCCTTGGCGGCTATCGGCATGATCATGCTGGCGTTCGTTTCCTACATAGGGACGCACAGTAAAGTTGATACTGATAATTTAGACCAGCTAAGAATGTCGGAACTGGCGGTTTCAATAACAGAGGGAATTAAAGGCGGCGCCGGCATATGCCCGACCGACGGGAGTATTATAGATCCTGTCGGCTACCCTCTTAACACGCCCGCGCCTGATCAAAATTATGCCGTCCGGTGCTACGAAAGTCCGGCCCTCCCCTCAGGCTCAGCATTAAAGGTCGTTGTCGGACCGACCGGGTCTGACCCGAACAATAATTCAGACAAATACACGCTAGTGAGCTGGTTACCGGATTCTGTTGCCTCAACTCCCATTGCGCAACTTATGATAACCCCCGCCGCGCCGTCCTGCCGGGTTGGTGAAACCACTCAATTAACCGTAAATCTCCTGGATAACATCAGTCAACTATATACAATCACAAATGCCCCGGGCATTACCTATACCTCCAGTGATACTAATGTAATAACGGTAAACAACGGTCTTTTAACCGGAACAGGAGCGGGAAGCGCGGTTATCACGGTTAGTTACACTATTGGAAATACAACTTTTTCAAACCACGTAACAGTAAATGTTACAAGTGAAACAGTGACAGACCCCTTTATCAGTTACTTGGTCAATAATAATGTTTTTGTATACGGAAGCCAATTCGCATTTGAGGGCGGCAATGTCAACGGGTCCAACGCCACAATGGTGGTTCAGGGAAACCTGGACGGCAATCAGCTTAACGGGGGTGCCGTTCTCAATGTTTCAAATATTTATATCAACGGATATTGCAGCATAGATGGAGGTAGCGCTGATTTAGGCTCAGGTTCAAATCCCGGCTCCATTTACGTGAACGGCAATTTAGATTTACTAAGCGGCACACGGGATATTTACGGTAACGTATATGTCAACGGCAATTTTAGTTTAAAGGACGCTCATATTCACGGCAATGTATATGTCAACGGAAATGTTGCGTTATACTGGACGCCTGTATTAGACGCCAACGCAAGAATTTATTACACCGGCTCGCTGACTTATCCGAATAAATACCCCGCAAGCATTATTGTAAAATGCATTCATCAGGCAAGTGTCCCTACTTTTACCATGCCTAATTACGCCATACCACCTTTAAAACCCGATTCCTGGTATGCGGCGAACGGATATGTGCCGGGTGGGAACCTGGCCAATAATATAAAAATATTCGCCGATAGTTACTCTTTCCATGATTGGCGCACCTATAACAACGTAATCATTGTCAGCAAAGGCGACATTAATTTGACCGGTAATATTACTGTCACAGGAGTATTATTCGCGCCAAACGGAAGGGTGACTTTTGACGGGGCATCCTTTACGGGGGTAGTTATCGCCAAAAACGGTTTTGATGTGACAAGTGGCGGCTCCACAATAACTTTTGTTAATATCAGCAACTATATCAACAATGTTGCCGATTATCCTTTCCAGTAAAAAATGTTGTGGCAGGTGTTTATATTTTGGCAAATACCTTTAAGTATAGAAACATAAATAAAAACAGCGGTTTTACACTCTTGGAAATAATGATGGTTGCATCCTTGCTGGGGATTGCCTTCCTTATATTTTATAATTTTCTTGGTTTAAATTTTACTTTTTTAAACAAAACCGATACTGATACGGCTTCATATTTTCAAGCCACAAACGCCATGAACCATTTCGCAAGAGATGCACAGCAGTATCAAACATTAAGAATAACGCAATCCGGGGGCAATTATGTGGTTCAGGGAATATGCGCCGGCGGTTATCCGGACTCAAAAGATCTGATCAACGCGACAGCCATTACAGATAATAGTTGTTATTATTATACAACAGCGCCCATGGGGCTGACCGGTCAGTTTATTGGAAGTAAATATGGCGCGTTGATTAGCGATGTCAAAACAAATGTTGATTTGCTCGACCAAAGTCTTGCAGTAAATAACGCTCCAGCCAATCCAAATATTATTAAATTTATTCGGATCACTTTCGAGGTATTTCCCGGTAGCAACTCAACAATGGATTCCATAAAACTATCAAGAATATTAAGATTGTCACATTAAGCGCATGGGGTTGATGCTGTTGCGGAAACATATTAAAAACAATGACGGAGTGGCATTGGTGGCGGTGATGATGGTATTGTCCGTTTCCATGCTTGTTGTTTTCTTCATGGTCAATTTTCTTAATAGTGAAAGCAGGATAACTAACGTCAACATATCCAGGAACAGGGCCTCTCAAATCGCGGAAGCAGGGGTCGACCTGGCAATAAATGAATGGATTAATTACATAAATAATCAACATGACCCGGGTAACTGCCCATACGGAGCACTAAGTTCCATAAATATAGACACGGGCAACCCGAGTGACTTTGATACTTGGTTAAGTGCCAAAATCACCAATCTACAGGATTCGCTGCGAGACAAATATGACAATAACGATGTCCTTATAAAAACTAGTTATTCCACTGCAACGCTTGGCCCGTGTGATGTTGACAATTCGAACATCCTGACTGTTACTATAGAAGGTGCATATGATGATATTTATCAATCATACCAAGTCAAATTAGGTTTTTATAGTGATGGTGACTATTATTCTTACAAAGGCAGCAAGTGAGAAAACCCCTGTGGCTACCAAACCGAAGGGGTTTTCAATACAACTCCCCTGCTTTGCCCCGCAACGCTGTTTCGGCCAGTATGAAAAATAGAGGGCGATTTATCAATCGCCCTTGCAAATAAGGGAGGATGTTATTCAGGAAGTATCTGTTTATTTACTCCCTATGGGATTACTCTCACGTATCCAAACTTTTTCTGTGCATTAACGGGAACACCCGCGAAAGAGAATTCCTTAACTATGAATTTTTTTGAGTCACAGCTTCCAATATCTCCGCCAGATCATAAATCCTTACCACCTTGTCCTGACCTGCCTGCTTCACCTTAATGCCGTCATTCATCATGGTCATGCAGAAAGGACAGGCTGTGCACAGTACATCCGCGCCGCTTACGAAAACCTGCTCAGCTCTCATATGGTTTACCCGGGTGCCTTCTTCCTCCATCCAGGCGCCGCCGCCACCGCCGCCGCAGCAAAAACTCCTTCCCCTGTTTCTCTGCATCTCAATTAGTTTTACGCCACTAATATCTTGCAGGACTTTCCGGGGAAGATCAAAAATATCGTTATACCGGCCCAGGTAGCAGGGATCATGATAAGTTACCGTTTCCGCGAAAGCGCTTTCTATGATCAGCTTCTTTTCCTTCAGCAACTTAGCCAGGTATTCAGTGTGGTGATAAACTTCATAATTTTGGCTAAATTCACTGTCTATCTGCGGGTATTCGTTTTTGAAAGCGTTATAGCAATGCGGGCATGTCGTCACTATGGTTTTAACTTTATGTTTTTTCAACAGGTTAATGTTGTCCCGGACCAGGCCGTCATACAGAAATTCATTCCCCAGGCGCCGGGCCGGATCCCCGCAGCAATTTTCTTTTTCTCCCAAGATTCCGAACCGCACCCCGGAGCGTTTGAGCAGTTCGGCAAACGCCTGGGCTATCTTCATGTTGCGGTCGTCGAGGGCCGCCGTGCAGCCAACCCAGAAAAGGACTTCTTTGTTGTTTTCCTTGACCAGATCTTCGGCCCACGAGCCGCGAAACCAGCTTGAGCGCGAGGCCATAGTGCCTTTATAGGGGTGGCCCCTGTCCTCCAGACAACGGATGGCGTTGTCGACGCCGCTGGGATAGGAAGCTTCTTCCATCGCCAGATAGCGGCGCAGGTTAACATTTTTAGGCACGTGTTCGATCATCACCGGGCAAATATACTGGCACGCGCCACAGGTTTTGCACGACCACAATTCTTCTTCCGCAATAACACCGCCGATCAGGCTGCTTTCCAACAGGATCTCGGTTTCTCCGCTTGACTCGTTCTTTTCCGCGGAAGCGCGAGCTATGCCGGGGCTGATTTCTTTTCCGCACTCCAGCAGGTGTTCTTTCATATTATTGATAAACCGCTTTGATGAAAGGGGCGTATTGCTCAGATAAGCGGGGCAGTTATCCTGGCAGCGGCCGCATTGAGTGCAAGTCAACATGTCTAGCAGGTGTTTCCAACTGAAATCAGTGATTTTTCTAACCCCTAAAGTTGCCTGCTCATCCTCGAAATCTATCGGTTGAAGCATTTTCCCCATGGGATTCAGGGAACGGAAAAATGTGTTGAAGGGACAGGCGACTAGATGCATGTGTTTGGAGTAAGGAATGAATACCAGAAAACCAAGTATGATTAAAACATGCGCCCACCAAAAAATATAATATAGTATGTTTAAAGTTTCCAGGCTCCAGCCTTGTTTGCCCAAGAAACCCGAGATAATCGCCGTTACCGGCGCTGCTTCCGAAGCCGCCGGGTGAGCGGCCGCCCTAAATCCGTTTGCAATAAAAAGGGTCAGGACTACCCCTGTGATCAATGATAAAATAATTGCCGCTTCCGGGTTATGGTCAAGCCGGTCCGGTTTGACCACATAACGGCGCCAGGCCGCCATCAAGAGTCCGACCAGCACTAAAACCGCGAATAAATCCTGAATCAGGTAAAAAACCGGGTAATGGCCCAATAAAGGCAAAACGAATCCGGAGTACAATCCTTCTCCGAAAAATTGCAGTTCACCCAGGCCGAGAACCAAAAAACCCCAGAAGATGAGCACGTGCAACAGCCCCGGATATGCTTCATCCAATACTTTCTTCTGGCCAAGCACGTAAACAAATAAAGATTTCACCCGCTCACCGATTTGATCGAACCTGTCTTCGGGCTGGCCTAAGCGCAGGATTAGATAGCGTTGCCGTATAGCCATGGCGAAAAGCCCTACGGCGGCGGCTAAAATAATAATAAAAACTATTATGCCGGGCAGTCCCATATCGATTCCTCCCTCTCTTCAATATTTATGCAAACGGCCTCGTGAAAGAGGCCGTTATGCATATTCCGTCAACCCTAAGCCATTTCTTTTACTTTTTCGATCAGCGGCGGCAAAACATCTTTGTAGTCGCCAACCACCCCAAGCCTGGCCGCCCCAAAAATCGGCGCCTC
>MVQK01000111.1 GCA_002067515.1 Pelotomaculum sp. PtaB.Bin013
AAGATAGAGAGTCAGCCCGGCAGTCAACAATCCGCCCAGCAACCCGCCTGCCACGCCAAACATCAATCCCATCAGAACAACAATCATCAGTGAAAAATACGCAGCAGGATTGCCAAACCAGGTAATAAGCACAGGAAATGCCAGTGCATAAATCACAGCCACAAGGAAAACCAGCACCAGCCGCCACCCGGCTGGCAAATCCATCTGGCGTCTCAGCCAGGATGGTTTATTTGCACGGAAATCGGGCTGCTCCATCCAATTCCTCTCCCCGCTGATCCATCATTTGTTCAGAGTGGAACCGCACCATTCGACCTTCCTTCCAGGCTCGAATCCGAAATAGACTTTATAAAGTATAGCCCGATACCAAGCCCTGTGTCAAGACACTATTGAGCAGAATGGGAACAAGGAGAGCGTGAAGAGCATTAAAGTTTGAAATCCTTGGCTTCTTCAGTACCCCATAACGACCGTGTCCGTTAAGCTGACTGTGTATGTGATGATCTGCAGGTGAGCCACAACCCGCTCGGAAGCTTGACTGCCCCTGGCGCGGTGGTCGTTCATCCTCTGAAGGTAATGATCTTAGACGACTAGCTGGGGCAGAAAACAGTGGTTGTACAAAAGGTAAGAAGAAGGGTAGTGATACCGGAGGAACAGATATCCTTGGGATTATTATTTTGACTCCGGGGTATTCCAGAGCCTTTTTGTTTCAAAGAATATTAGTCACCCTATTCGATATTACTTCATTTCAAGAAGATATTTCCAACGGAAATCTCCCAGCTCACCTCGATAATTGATAATTCCGATAGCAATTTTCCTGGCCTCTTCATTTTTACTGACCATCGCAGCCCGAAGTATATGTTCTTCATCCTCATCCTTTGGCGCCCACCAGACTTCTTTTGCAGAGAGAATCGTCATTTGTAAAAGGGTAACTGCGTAGAATGGGTATTGATCACAATGTTTTGAAGCATATTCGATCAGTTGTTGAGCATCAAATCCATCATGAAGGTATTTGACTGATTTTTGAAGTGTTGGGAAAAGAGTATCCAGGTCCACAGGGCTATTAGCAAGCCAACGCAAATAATCAGAAATTTCTTGAGTATTACGGTTAACTTCCTGGGATTCAGCATATTCCAAGCGTTTCTGCCAAAGCATCCAACATTTTTTCCAAAGAATATCATCGGCAGCCGGTATATCGTTTCCAAGTACCTGACTTAACCAAAATACTCCTTGCGCTCGAATTGCGTCCGGAGCATTTTCAAAAAACAGGTCGAGTATTTTATTTTCATGATCAAAATCAGTTAATCCCGCTAAATATGCAAACATGATATGCTGAGCCAAGCGTTCATTTGGTGACCCGCCAATATGTTTTTGTTCATCCTGAGGTTGGTTTAATAATTTTAGTCCACGTTGATATTGAGGGATTAGAAGTTTGAATATATCTCTATACACATCCGATGCAAAAATATAAGCATCCCAAGCAGCTTTCCAATAAGAATCCTTATCCTCATCTTCAGGGAAAATCTTGAAAAGGTTATTCTCCAACCATTCATGCGAAAGGAAATGCAACTGAGGAACGAAAGCACCATAAACAGAATGAACCGCTAAGCTTGGGTCAACCGTTACATCTAGCTTTTCATCCAGGATTTGTTGTATTTCGGGTTCGAGATACCCTACTTTACTTTTTTCCCCAGAAAGTTTATCTTGCTGACGGATCACGTAAAGGGAATAATGGAAGATTCCATGCATAGCCTCGCCACGTATGCAATTCAATGAATGTGTGAACGGATCGAAACTTGTTTTGCTGTCTGCGTCTGATTCGGGGTCAGAATGATGGGCGAGTTTTATCAATAAAGCACGGATCCGATCCAGTTGTCCTCTTGTGAGGTATGGATCATCTGAATGAAGGGCTTCTCCGAGTAAATGCGCAACTTCCATTTGTGCAGCAAATAGCCCCGGTTCATGATTACCTGACGATTCCATAAAAGGATCATCTTTTTGTGCCATGATATATTCACAAAGGCTAAGGATTTCAGTGGTTAGTTTGCCGCCCTTGTTCTTTATGCCTTCACGAACACCTGACAAGTAATGATATACATAAACAAATCGAATTGCAGGGTCAGCTAAAAATGAAGCAAAAATGTTGAACTTCGCCGGATCCTCGCTTACCAGCTTTTGAAAAGTTTGTGCCAAACTTTCTCTTGGATTTAGAAATAAATCCTCCGGAACATAGGTCAGGAAATATTGTTTTATCTCTTCAAATGATTTTTGGGATAGTTCTTCAACGGATAAAGGACTTGGAGCTCCACCCCATGAAGTTGTAACAATTGCTGGCCGTTCTGTGATATCTGGCTTGCCGTGCAAGGCAGTTAATTCATTGAGGCGGGAAAGAGCATCCCCAGTCAGGAATTTTTGGATAATTTCTAGGTGAAACAATTCCCAATATTCTCGAATCTCACGCCGATCCTCATCTGTCGCTTCCCGGTTTTGCCATTGCGCATGATTTTTGGCTCGTGAGTCAATGTCCGTTGGGCCTGAGAGAATCCATGAGATTACCTGCGATCTAACAACATCGGAAGCATTAATAAATTGATCTCTCAGAAGACCACAATACTCTTTGGTATATTTATTGTTTTCCAGGGAATCCCGTTGTAATAATGCTTGATTTATGAGATCAGGATAATTCTTCCCAAACGTACGCAAGGTGTATAAAGCAATCCGCTTGAAAATGATGTGCTCAGTATTGAGATAAGCAGCTAGAAATTTTCTACCTTCATCGATATTTTGTTTGCATACCTCTGCCAAACTATCCCGGAGCCCATCAATCAAAATATCCAGTGCATCCACATCGCCCCGATCAGGAGGACGGTTAGGGATGTCCATTCGCCAATAATAGCCCACCTGAAGTTCAGCATCTTCTGGATTCACCTGTTTGGTCAACTCAATTGTTTTCTTGATCTGACGGTCAAATGCCAAGACAATGTTAACTGGCTTGAGTTGGATTAATTTCGACAATTGTTTCTCGCAGTACTCATTTACCCAGTAATGATGAGAGCGAAAACGAACTGCTGAGCGATATTTTGAATACTCACTCTGAGTTGGGGGCAAAACAGGCGTAATCACGTATTCCAATATTTGGATTGCTGCATCAACCAATCTGTTTTCCAACAAGTAATCAGCCAAAGAGATTAGCTTAATGGGTAGCATATCTGATAGTGTATCTGAAAAGCGGCCATTTAACCAATCATCAACAGCAGAAATAAGCTCCGCAGTTTTTGCTGGCGAGATTTTCAACATTGCATCTACCAGGATTTCTTGCACCCGCCAATTCTCAGTTTGGATAGACCGCACAACAGCTGTAACAATATCTTCATGCCTGTTTGCAAAGCGAGCAAGATATTCTCCCGCCGGCCAACCGGGCAGTTGAAATGAACCAGGTTTTACTTCAATTGGATCTGGTGGTTTGAAGAAAAAATCAGTTTCAAATAATGGAGTGATCCAAGCTGGATTATCCAAACCATCAAAGAAGAAACGGTGATAAGCCCAATCAATTGAATATTTAAAAATCACCTTTGCCGTATCTGTTGTTGGGTCTGATTGCTCTCTGAGATTTTCTAGAATTGAGGTTCGAGTATAAAATGGTAAATCTTCATTGGCTGCTAAGACATCATCGACAAAACTTGCTTCTTCATCTGGAAACTCGTCATGGTAAAGTTTATGTAACCATTTTAGTACACCTTCTCTTAAACCATTTTTTCCTAACTCCTTTAAGATTTCATTGAATTTTAACTTTTTGGGCAGCAACGAATAAGCACACAAGAAATCTTGTAATTGTTCGTGCCGGAAGGTATATCTTCTACCAGGAGCTTCTATGAGAATGCATCGACTAAGGAGTTTTCTTCGGTATTCTGATTTGGGAAAACTAACCGAAAATGTCTGTTCTCCTTGTGAAGTAACTTCTTGGGCGAGTTTCAGGACATATTCTGCAATTTCTTCGCCTTCCCGTTGTTGAATTGTAAGGTAGTATTGTTTCCAAAGGTCGATATCATCCGTTAAATCGAGAATATGGTTTGTAGAAGATTTTGCAGCTTCGGCAATTAAACTTAAGTTGAGAAGATTCCTTGCTAACTCAACAAGTGCCTGTGAAGGGGACTCAATTCCAATTTGCAAAAGATAGGATGTTACTTGCTCAATCGTAAGTTGCCCACTTTCAATTTTTTGAAAATTCAAAGAAGAAATATCAGGATCATGTTGGAGTTCATAGGTACGCGAAACAATTAATACCTTCACTTGGGGTAATGCAACAAGCGATTTTATGAAACCTACTAGGGATTTACATAAGTCTGTACTCGCAACTGAATCTAATTGGTCAATAATAATTACACATTCTCTTTCCTTACAAAGACTTGCAATTGAGTCAAGCAAAGGTCCCTTTAAGGGCATCCGATATTGAATGGTTACAATCGGATCCTGGTTTCCGGGCAAATCTATTGCTTTTATAAAGAGAGTCGGTACGCCATCATTTGCCATTAACTGCCCAAGCCGCAATGCAATTCCTGATTTACCTGATCCAGCCTCTCCATGCAGAATAATCGGTTCATCAGATAATTGCCAAAGCTGTCGAACCTGGTTAATTTCTGGACGTTCTATCACTCCTATGAAATCTATTGCCGGAGGTGTTTGTTGCAGGTAGTCCCAAGAATAAGTATTAAAGGCAAATGCTATCTTACGCGCGTCCTCAGAGATTCCATGCCACTTTATTCGATTTACAATCCAATGGATGATTTTTTTCAGAAAAGGGAGTATTTTGAGGATAATATCAAACCAAGCACATATATCCATAGGATTATATTTTCTCCTTTTCCAACAAAAATTATAACCACAGAATTAAGTAAACCTGGTAATTCTAATAAACGGTTTTCCTGTAAATTATTAATCCTCCATTCTTTTATTTTGTAAATAATCCATCCTATAAATAATTTTGTTTGCTGATCTATAACATAAGAAAGTGGACTTGCAACAACAACCGATTGTGAGACCTTTTTCATTATCGGGTTTGTTCCTATAACTTTTGATTCTGTATTAATAGGGGTTGGCATGTTCTTCGTGATAGGTCATAATGCTAAATTTTCGGTCATTGAAGAATAAACTATTCTTATAGGGAGGTATTCGCCTCAATTCCAAATTATAAATTAGACAGCTAGTGAGCTATCTTTTTTTTCTAAATCGCCAATACCTGCCAATTTTTTGGCATGAAATTTTTCTATCCTGAACGAGTAATTATATGTAGAGAGAGGCTTGCTAAGGTGTTTTGATGCTTCTTTAATCATTCGTACTTGTTGGAAGCCATCTATCTTCCTTCTTTAAAAAGTCAAAAGAATAAGAATAAAGAAATTATATACTCATTATTGATAGTTGTTTATCAATAAAGTAATAAAAATCGGGATTATTTCTCTGGGTTCAACGGAATATCCCATTTGGTAAATGCAATACTGAGCATAACCACTGCATCATTCAAACTAGCCGAGATCCCCTTCTCTTTCATTAAAATCCGGTTGCTTGCACTCTGAAAAGGGGGCTCTAGTATCGGGGAGTGGTTTCAAATACCATCCCCTCTAAAGGTACCGTTAACCTCGTTCGTTTTCTCAAAACAAAACACCAGATTTCTCTGGTGCCCAGTAGCGGGGAGTGGATTCGAGCCATACCTCTAACGAGGACTTTGTAACCTCCGGGTTATAAGTCAAAAATCGCGAATCCGTGCCCTTTGTGCAGCGAGCTCTGCAAAACAGCCGACCTGACGAACTCTGTTCCACGCTTGCTGGGTACGCTGTGGTCCCACAAGGGGATGATATAGCTAATTGATGTTCGATTAATTTCTGTTTTCCGTGGGTTCGTCAAGTTCTTTTTCTTTCTTATCTTTCAATTCATTTTTTCAAATTGATTTTTTTATGGGAGATGCGTCCTTCCTGATTCAATAATGGCGCATCGACTATTAATCTTTGATATCCCAGTCGTGGGAGCGGATGCCGGAGTAAAACCACACTAAGCCAATCAGATGATTTCAGATACGGTGGATTTGTTGGCGCAGATTAGCACCCGGCACAAAGTTCGCCGCCCAGCGACTCCCCTCCCGCTATCAATATTGATAACCTCCCTGTTGGAATATATCTTTTGTGGTACACTTTGGAGCGCTATCTTGGAATAAGGATCATTGATTTATGGCAGTCATTTACCCATTTACAGCCATTGTTGGTCAGGAACGCATGCGGCGTGCCCTGGTATTAAATGCCATCAACCCGCGCATCGGCGGCGTGTTAATTCGCGGGGAGCGCGGGACAGCCAAATCCACGGCTGCGCGCGCCCTGGCAGCCCTGCTTCCTCAGGTTAAGGTGGTCAGCGATTGCCGGTTTAATTGCGATCCGGACTCGCCTGCCACCTGGTGCACGGAATGCCGCGAGCGCGTGGATCGGGGGGAAGTCCTGCCGATTTCTGTCGAGACAACCTCGTTTGTCAACCTGCCTGTCTCGGCAACCGAGGACCGCGTGGTGGGTACACTGGATATTGAACGTGCCATTCAAAAGGGGGAACGGCATTTTGAAGCTGGTGTGCTGGCTGCCGCCAACCGTGGTTTGTTATACATTGATGAGGTCAACCTGCTGGACGATCACGTGGTCGATGTTCTGCTGGATTCTGCCGCCATGGGGATGAACATTGTGGAACGGGAGGGAATTTCCTTCTCGCATCCCGCCCGATTCATCCTGGTTGGCACCATGAACCCCGAGGAAGGCGACCTGCGCCCGCAGTTGCTGGATCGTTTTGCGCTCAGCGTAGATATCTTTGGCATCCGGGATACCCGTGAACGCGTCTTG
>MVQK01000112.1 GCA_002067515.1 Pelotomaculum sp. PtaB.Bin013
GCAATACTACTAAGGGGATTTATTTTAGAAAAGATTTTTTGAAACGTGGTGATTTAGGTGTATAAAAGCATTGGTGAAATTTCAAAAAAGCAGGTCTTAGTCCAGGTTCTCTAATCTATATCGGGGAGGAAAGAAATGAAAAAACAAAGATAACGTGTCCAAAGATGGAGGACTATGGCGAATATGTCCATGTTATTCTGAAGCTGTTGTTTTTTGATGAAAAGTTGATGAAAATCCGGTTATAAAATGGATAAACAGCAAATTCTTAAAGGTTGGGACCACAACCACCGGGTATGTGGAAAAGGCAATCAAAGACGCGTATAAAAGACTAATATCCCCCGCCGTGGCGCGGGATATCCGGAACGAACTGACTGAGAAAGCGGAAGTACAGGCGATTAAGATCTTCTCTAAAAACTTGCGCAGTTTGTTGCTCCAACCGCCGGTGCGCGGCAAGGTGGTCCTGGGTATTGACCCGGCCTACCGGACAGGCTGCAAATGGTCGGTCATCGACACCACCGGAAAATTCTTTGACGCCGGTGTTATTTACCCCACGCCTCCCTTGAAAAAAGTACGGGAATCTGAGGAAGTCTTGTCGGGTTTGGTGGGAAAGTACGGGGTTAACGCCATTGTTATCGGCAATGGCACCGCCTCCAGGGAAACGGAAGTGTTTGTCGCGGATTTTATTAAATCTTATAAGAAGCCCGGCCTTTCCTATACTATCGTTAGCGAGGCCGGCGCGAGCGTATATTCGGCCTCCAAACTGGCTAAAAAAGAATTCCCCGGCCTGGACGTGTCGGAACGTGGCGCGGTGTCCATCGCCCGCCGCATCCAGGACCCTTTGTCCGAACTGGTAAAAATCGAACCCCGGGCGGTTGGCGTGGGGCAGTACCAGCATGACCTTTCCCCAAAACATCTTGCTATTTATTATAAATCCTGTATAGAAAGACAGCGGCCTCCGCCCTGGTGACGCTTTCGGACGGATTAATCTTTAGCTCGTCACCGGTGATCAAGCCTTCCTTGGCAAGCGCTGCGACACTGTTTACAGCGTGATTGGAAATCTCCGATTTGTCTTCGAATTTATCCGGATCCGCGCATGAACCTGTAGCGCTAATTTTTTTGACTAACTCCAAGGCGCGCTCTGTAAACGCTATCATATCCTTCCTAGATATTACTTTATTTGGGTTGAACTCGTTGTTGCCGCTTCCCGCGGCGATTCCCAGTTTTCTGGCTGTTCCAACCGCTTCATAAAAATAATCTCCCTGCTTCACATCATCAAAATTGTCATTGAATTTGGCTGTTAAATCGAGTGTCTTGACAAGTAATACCAAGTAATCTGCTCTGGTCATACCTTCTGCGGGGGAGAATGTGGTCCCGGAAGTACCGTTTATGATACCCTTAGAGGCGAGAACTTCCACCGGTTTTTTGGCCCAGGCGAAATCGCCCATATCGTGAAAAGTCTTATTCACATACACTACGGCGTAATTGCTGAAATGGGTAGTGTTAAAAGTTACTTTGCCGGTTTCAGGGTTATACCTGCCGTTTGGCACCGCCACAACATCACCATTCCCATCGATGTGCCACACTGTAATATACTCAGGGTTCATGTACTCTTCTGCCGCCGGTTTGTAAGAAACGGACACCGTTACTGGAGCGCTAGGATTGTTCCAGGGAGTCGTTATGCCATTCAAATTAAGGGTAAGCTGGATTAGTGGCCTATTTCCTATAGCTTGGCGCACTTTGTCTCTGAGCCTGGTCTTGTCACCCTGGCTTATAGTTATTCCCGGATTGACCGCGTTGTCAATTCCCGTGCCGTTTAGCATATTGCCTAGGACGGTAACGTCGCTCACACAAGTGGAAATTCTCATTCGTTCACTTTCGATTTTCGAAGCTAGAGCGTTTCCTTCAATAATCGTCATGTAGGATGCCGCGCCTTCTATTTCCGGTATGCGTATTTCCACCATTTTTATACCGTTGGGATCGGGATGTGTATTGCAGAAGATGTTCACGAGCATGCTGGAACTTAAGAGCACTTGGGCGTTACCTGTATTGCTGTGGAATATAACAGGTAAAGTGAGCTCAATCGTTCCGCATTTAATTATTGCATTTGGCAGAGGACTTAACGCCTGTGAAGATGAAGAAGTTGTTCTGCTTCTGGTGTGATTTGTTATAGTAGTAAAGTTTAAGATATAATCTGCCGCCAACCCGTTGTCTGATAAGTTCTTTATAGCTCCAGCGGGGATGGTTAGGGTAAAAACGTTGTTGGAGTCAAGGATTGCCGACGGGGTTATAGTCAAGGTGTTTCCGCTGATAGTGCCGGCATGCTCCAGAACTGTGTCTCCTTTTTTGAGGGTAATACCAGCGAAGTTGCCACCTGCTTGGATGTTCTGCGAAAAGCTTATAACAATAATTTTGTTTATGGAAACATCCGTTGCATGGTTTACCGGGTCGGTGCCTGATACTACCGGCCCGGTTGTGTCCTGCGACCGGTTTACATTTATTGTGTAGGTTTTAGACGTGCCGTTCTGAGCGTAGACTGTTGTAGTGACTGTATTGGCGCCCGGGCTGAGGGTGATCGCGCAGGAAGCGATGCCGCTGGCTGAAAGCGAGTTGTTTACGTATACGATGGCATGGACCGAGTCGGATAATGTGGCGGTGACATTGACGTTGGTAATGCTGTTGGTGACACCGGCTGAGTAGCCGGTGACGGTTGGGCTGAAAGCTGGGCTCAGGTCGACCGCCTGATCCCCCGAAGTCAAGACCAGGCTGCATAAGTCCGCGTTGCTGCTGCCGGCCCTGTTTACGATAACTGTGTAGGTCTTGCTGCTGCCGTCCTGGGCGTATACCATGGCAGTGACAGTGTTGGCTCCAACTCTCAGGGCGATCGGGGCGCTCGTGCTGCCGCTGGCCACCGTGTTCCCGTTTACTTTGACGGTGGCTGTGACGTCGGCCACGGTAGGCGTGACGGTTATACTGGTAACGGTGTTTTCAACTTCAGCCGTGTAGACGGTGGTGGCTCTGTCAAAGACTGGTACCGGTGTGCCCGCGCTGAGGAAAAGATCCGAAAGATCGGCATTGCCCGATGGTGCGCGGGTCACAATAATGGTGTAGGTTTTAATTGTACTGCCGTTCTGGGCGTAGACCACGGCTGTCACGGTATTGGCGCCAATGCCGAGAATGATGGGAGTGCTGGCGCTGCCGCTGACCGTTGCGGAACCGTTCACGTTAACTGTGGCCGTGGTATCGGCCACAGTGGGTGTAAATGTTATGCCGGTAACAGCATTGGCCACATTCACAGTGTATAACGTCGTGCCGGGGACAAAACCAGGATTGAGAGTCCCGGCACTGACGGTAAGGTTGCTCAAGTCGGCGTTGCTGGAAGCCGCCATCAATTTACTGAGGAAAGCGTCGTGACTCCCCCCGTTTGAATCCTGGTAAGGGCTGGACGTGGGGAAATTGGGGGACGCGGTATAACCGGCTACGTAGGTATTGCCCGAGGAGTCTATGGCTATGGCGTAGGCATTGTCATCGCTGCTTCCCCCCAGATAAGTGGAATAGATCAGACTAGCACCGGATGGACTGAACTTGACGGCGAAAGCATCCTGACCACCTCCGTTCGACTCCTGGCAGGGGCCGGCTGTGGGGAAATTACTGGAGCCGGTATACCCCGCGATATAGACGCTGCCCGATAATTCAACGGTTAGGGCGTATGCCCGGTCGTCATTGCTTCCCCCGAGGTAAGTGGAGTAGACGATACCGCTGCCGGACGGGTTCAGCTTGGCAACGAAAGCATCCTGGCCGCCACCGTTCGACCCCTGGCAGGGGCCGGCTACTGGGAAATTGGTTGAGGCGGTCCACCCGGCGATGTAAGCGTTACCGGAGGAGTCGACAGCTATGGCGCTCGCCTGGTCATAGCCGTTTCCCCCGATGTAGGTGGAATAAACAGGTCCACTGCCGGATGGGTTCAGCTTGGTGACAAACGCGTCATATGAACCTCCGGTTGATGCCTGATAGGGACCAGCGGTGGGGAAATTGGTAGATAGAGTATAACCAGCGACATAGGCATCGCCGGAGGAGTCTACGGCTATGGCGAAAGACACTTCATCAGTGATTCCTCCCAGGTAGGTGGAGTAGACCAGGCTGTTGCCGGTTGAATTCAGCTTGGCGACAAAGGCGTCCGAGGCGCCGCCGTTAGATGGCTGGCAGGGGTTGACCGTTGGGAGATCGGTAGATTGGGTGTAACCGGCCAGATAAGCGCTCCCCGCGGAGTCAACAGCAATGGCATAAGCGTTGTCAGTGTTGCTTCCACCCAGGTAGGTGGAATAGACGAGGCCGTTGCCGGACGGGTTGAGCTTAGCGACAAAAGCGTCACCACCGCCCTTGTTTGAAATTTGATAGGGATTAGCGGTGGGGAAATTGGTGGACAGGGTGTAGCCGGCGATGTAGGTATTGCCCGAGGAGTCAACGGCCAAGGCTGATGTTTGATCCCAACTGTTTCCCCCCAAGTAGGTGGAGTATACCAGGCCTGTACCGGCCGGGTTCAGCTTGGCTACAAAAACGTCACCATTTCCTCTATAAGACCCCTGGCAGGGGTTGACCGTGGGGAAATTGTTGGACATGGTGTAACCAGCGACGTAGGTATTCCCGGAGGAGTCGACGGCTATAGCTTTTGCGTAGTCATTGTTATTTCCCCCGAGATAGGTAGAAAAGCCAGGCAAAAGCAGCGGGTCGATCACCAGCGGACGGGTCTGGTCATAGTTGCCAACCCGGAATCCGTAAAGGCTGCCACGCAGGTCATAAGCCGCTTCAACGGGGATATTTACCCCGTCTATCTCCTGGTAGGCGGCCGGGGCTGTCATTTTCAGAACGCCGGCGCAGGTTTTTATCTCCAGTTCGCCGGTATCGTTAACACGGATCTCACCGGCGCCGGTCACCTGGACGGTGATATCCGCAGGGTTTCCTCCGGGACAAACGGTGAAGACCTTTTCTACTTTTTTGCCGTAGGCTTTCAGCGTCAGGTCTATCCTCGCGTAGAGGCATGGGTAAATTAGCTCATTATAGGTTTGTAAATCTGTGCGCCAATAGTTTTTGTCATCTCCAATGAAGTAATTGACCTTGCTTTCTGAAGCCGTAGCGCCTGTTACCCGCGAAGCCTGCGCCTCAGCAAATGTCTCCTTTAACGCCCAGCCGTCCTTGCCGTTGGCTGTTGCATAGGTGATGCCGTCATCCGCCACAAAAGCGGTCCCTGCCCAAGTGTCGGCATAAAACCTGACCCGGCTATCGTCAACCTGGCCGTTGTTCTGGACAAAGGGCAAACGCAGCAGGTTCAAGTCTTTCCGGATTTCCTTTTCTTTATCCGGGTCCAAGAGTACGCCGGCGCCATCCGGCGTTTTTATTTTTTCGCGGGCTGCGGGCTGTTCTGCCGTGCCGGCAACGGCGCAGGAGGGAAGAAACAGTAGTATCGTCAGTAGTAGGATTATCTTGTTCATGTAAAAACCTCCACCATGAAAACATTATGGTTAATCATCCATTATATCCTAGGTTAATTCTAGGTAATTAGATTAATTCCTTCATAATATTCCATAATACCTGATAATTTTTATGAGATAGAAAGATGCGTCTGAACGATGGACTTGTAAATTCCTTTTCAATCACAGTATGATATCAATAAATATAACTTATAGAGTCTAAGCGAAAGCAGGAATTGTCAATGCTGCAAAAGGCCCGGGCGATTTTAAAGGAATATTTCGGTTACTCTTCCTTTAAAAAAGGGCAGGAACCAATTATTGAAAGCATTCTGCAAGGGAGGGACACCCTGGGGATAATGCCCACGGGCGGCGGCAAGTCCGCCTGTTACCAGATCCCGGCTTTGCTGTTTCCCGGACTGACCCTGGTTTTCTCTCCCTTGATTTCCTTGATGAAGGATCAGGTGGACTCCCTCGACGGTTTGGGTATTCCGGGAACCTTTATCAACAGCAGCTTGAGCTATGATGAGGTAGGTGAGAGGATTAGCCGGGCTGTCCGGGGACAATTTAAACTGCTCTACGTGGCGCCCGAAAGGTTGGAATCAAACCGGTTTATTGCAAACATTAAATCACTGCCGGTTTCTTTACTGGCTGTGGACGAAGCTCATTGTATATCTCAGTGGGGCCACGACTTCCGGCCCAGTTATCTGGCGATTGGTCAATTTATTCAAGAACTGCCCCACCGGCCGCCTGTGGCGGCCTTTACCGCGACCGCCACAGCCGAGGTGCGCCAGGATATCGTCAAAATGCTCGGCTTGAGCGATCCGCGGCTTATCGTGACGGGGTTCAACCGGGAGAACCTGTTTTTTTCCGTAATCCGGGGCGAAAACAAAAGGGACTTTTTACTGGAATACTTGGCCGGTCGGAAAGAGGAGGCCGGAATCATTTACGCGGCGACCCGGAAAGAAGTGGACAACCTCTATGAGTTTCTCTGTAAGAAAGGATACTCCGCGGGGAAATACCACGCCGGACTAAGTGATGAGGAAAGGACCGGCAGCCAGGACAAGTTCCTTTACGACGACATCCGGATTATGGTTGCCACGAACGCCTTTGGCATGGGCATCGACAAGTCCAACGTCCGCTATGTGATCCACTACAACCTCCCCAAAAACATGGAAGCTTACTACCAGGAAGCCGGCCGCGCCGGAAGGGACGACGGACCGGGGGAATGCGTTTTGCTGTTTGGTCCCCAGGACATCCAGATCCAAAAATTCCTTATCGAGCAGACACAATAT
>MVQK01000113.1 GCA_002067515.1 Pelotomaculum sp. PtaB.Bin013
GAAAAATAAATTTTATCCGTGGTAATTATGTAGGATTTTTCTTTGTTATTTCCAGATACATGTTCTATGAAGCCTTCATCTTGAGCGATTTCAAGAAATTCTTTGGTGATTGCTGATGACTTCGTATTTATTTCCAAGATAGCAATAATATCTTTCTTTGGCACCACCACGTCAGCTCCAATATGTAAGAACATAACAAAGCCTCCTTTATTTAATTAATTATTTTTCCCTCACGAATAATAAAAAGCTTTTTATTAAGATTATGTCCCGTACCTATATCTTTAACTATATTAGACGTAATGAAAGTCTGTACGTTATCCTTAATTTTACAAAATAAAGCATTTTGTCTGGCATGATCTAGTTCAAACAACACATCATCAAGCAGCAAAATTGGATATTCGCCAATTTCATTATTCCACATTTGCATTTGCGCTAATTTTAAAACCAACACTATCGTGCGTTGCTGTCCCTGAGATCCGTACACCTTAGCTTCTTTCTTGTTAATTAAAAAAACAAGATCATCCCGGTGCGGCCCGATTAATGACTGCCCACGCGCGATCTCCTCGTTTTTCACAGCTGACAGATCAACATTAAAATGATTAATAATTTCTTGCTCGCTTGTTATGTTATCGATCCTTAAAGAAGAGAGGTACCGTATACCAATCTCTTCCACTCCCCCTGTTAACTCCCGGTAAATATTTTTTATAACAGGGTTTACTTTTTTTAATAAGGCTATTCTTAGAAAAATTATTTTCGATCCGTATTGGCAAAATTGTTCGTTCCAGGTTTGCAGTGATTCACTATCGCATTTCTTGTCCCTGATCTCACGCAGCAAATTATTACGTTGGGTCAGAACCCGCTGGTAACGGATCAGGTAATGTCCATACTGGTGATTTAAAGGGCCAATTTCCAAATCTAAAAAACGTCGTCTTTCCTGCGGCGATCCTTTGACAATAACCAGGTCGTCCGGCGTAAACAATACTACGCCCGGCCATCCAAGAGGATAACCGCGGGCTAACGCGCCATTAACCTTTATTTTTTTCTGTCCGGGTGTCAGCAATATTTTTAAATCCAATTCACGCCCGGCGGATTCAAATAAACAGCTTATTAATGAAAAATCACACTGCCAGTTAATTATCTCGCTTTCTTTTATTGTACGAAATGACTTGCCCGTACAAGCCAAATAAATCGATTCCAAAATATTTGTTTTTCCTTGCGCGTTGTCTCCGTTTAAAACATTTAGAGAAAAGCCGGGTTCTATATTCCCGTGGAGGTAATTACGAAAATTTGTCAACTCCAATCGCTGAAGGCGCAAGAGTTTAACACTCCTCAGTTCACAGTTATTCAATAGATATAAGTCACCATTATCAGGTTATTTCAATATTACGGAATGCTTACCTTAGGGTCATTCTGTCATTCCTCTTTTATACGCACGGGCAGGAGTAAAGAAAAATATCCTTCATCACCAACCGGCCTAAATATTCCCGGACTGAGCGGACCGGCAAATTCAATGTCAATTTCTTCATTCCCGATCGCTTTTAATAATTCACTTAAATAATAGGCGTTGAAAGCAACTTGCATTGGTTCACCTTCATAATAAGCTGGAATTTCTTCATAAACCCGCCCGGCTACTGCATTAGCTGAAATAACCAAAATATTATCTTGTATATCAAGTTTGATCGCAGATGAGCCCTCTGTTGCCAGTAAAGCGGCTCTTTCCGTTGCTTCTGACAATTCCCTTGTTTTTAAACGAACCTTCGCCACCAACTCTTTTGGAATTACTTGGCGATAGTGAGGGAATTTTCCGTTAATTAAACGTGAAATAAAAGATAAGTTTTCACTGGAGAAAAGAACTTGATTTTCTGTGATCTTAACTTGAACTGACTGCTCCGGTCTACCGATAATTCTACTTAACTCATTTAAAGTTTTACCTGGAACAATTACAGTTATATCAGAGCTATTGTAGTTATCCAGATCGACCTTACGCCAAGCTAGGCGATGTGTATCAGTAGCCACCATCTGCATTTGTCCGTTTTTTACTTCAAGCATGACACCTGTGAATACCGGCCTGTTTTCATCTGTGCCAACAGCAAAAATAATTTGTCTTATAGCATCCCTGAAAATATTTTCCTTAATATCAAAATTATTATCACACGAAGGTAATGACACGTCAGGAAATTCCTCTACCGGAAAGCCGTTGATATTAGTTTCTGACTCGCCGTATTTAATGGTCATGCTTCCCGTTGCAGGATCTGAATTAAAAAGAATTGGGATATCTGGCAATCGCCTGATTAGCTCAGAGATGTATTTAGCTGGTAAGACCGCCGAACCTTGTTCAAAAACACTAGCTTTAACAGAACATTTGATTCCCACTTCCAAGTCTGTGGCTGTCGTAATAAGCAGATCATCTTGTGTCTCAAATTTGATTCCTGAAAGGATTGGCAAGGGGCTTTTTAATGACACGGCGCGTTGAGCTGTCTGGACAGCGAATAAAAGGTCTTCCTTGCTGCTGATTAAACGCATTTTTCCACTCCTGATTAATATTAATAATATAAAATTAACATTATTTATTTTTAAATAATAGTAGTAGGAGTTGTTATTATGTGGATATGTAGGTTCCATGAAGGCGCTTCTAGAAAAAAAGCTGTTTAAAAAAAAAGATAACTTTGAGAGAAAATTTATTACCGAAAAAATTTATCCACAGTATACAATAAAATAACAGATTTATTTATCAACTGTTTTTTATTTGTTTAATTAATTCAGTGATAATGTTCTGTAAAGTGTAATCCTCTTGTAACTTATTGCTTATTTTATTACATGCGTGCAGTACGGTAGTATGATCGCGGCCTCCAAAAAATTCGCCTATTTTAGGCAAGGACAAGTCGGTTAGTTCTTTAGTCAGATACATGGCTATTTGGCGGGGATAAGATATAGCGCTGGTTCTTCGCTTAGCCTTAAAATCTTCCTGGCGAAGACTATAATATTTGGAAACAACTTGTTGAATTAATTCCACTGTTATTTCAGTGGGTTTTTCGGGAGGCAGTATATCTTTGAGCACTTTTGCCGCCAGTTCCGGGCTTATTTCTTCGTTATATAAAGAAGCGTAAGCGACTACTCTGATTAACGCTCCCTCAAGGACACGAATATTGGATTGAATCTTGTCCGCTATATAAGAAATAGTGTCGTCTGGTACATGCAGGTTTTCTAATTGACCTTTTTTTCTTAAAATGGCAATACGGGTCTCCAGATCGGGGGCTTGAATATCAGTTATTAAACCCCATTCGAAGCGGGAGCGGAGACGATCTTCCAGGGTTGGTATTTCTTTCGGCGGGCGGTCACTAGATATGATAATTTGTCTGTTGTCTTCATAGAGAGAGTTGAATGTGTGGAAAAATTCTTCTTGCGTGCTTTCTTTTCCAGCTAAAAATTGTATATCGTCAACAAGCAGGATATCCATACTGCGGTATTTATTTCTAAAATCGTTTGTGTTATAATCTCTAATGGAATTAATTAATTCATTTGTAAATTTTTCGGATGTTACATAAGAAACTTTCATTCTATTATGATTTTCTAGAATAAACCAGCCGATAGCCTGCATTAAATGAGTTTTGCCAAGTCCGGCGCCACCATATATGAATAAAGGGTTATAGGCTTTTGAAGGCGATTCAGCCACTGCGAGACAAGCGGCATGAGCAAAACGGTTGCCGTTGCCAATGACAAAATTTTTAAAACTATACTTTGGGTTAAAATGTGTTGAAGATAATTCATCAATATTTTTATCGTTTTGTTTTTTATTGGAGGAATTTATGTCGAAAATTTCACTGGATATAAGAAACTTCACATCAATATCTTTATTTAAGATACTTTGAAAAACTTCTTTAATCAAAGGAGCATACCGGTCTTTGAGCCAATCGCGTGTAAAATAACTGGGGGCTTCAATAATAATTGTATTTTCATGGCATCCAAGCGGTTTAAGTGATTTAAGCAAAGTCTCAAAGGAATACTTGTTTATTTTTTTTTGCAGTATTTTTAGTGATTGATCCCAAAGATCTTGGACTTCACTTTTAATCATAATTAACTCCTGGTTACCTCCATAAAGAAAAATTATATATTAAAATTAAAGAAAGAAAATTAAACCCCAAAAATTCTCTCCCTGTTTTGAAGAGACCTTTTGAAGGTTTAAATAAGATACTTTTAAATGTAATATATACTTGATAAATAATTATTGTATTTTTCAATGACTTATTTATCATACCAAAATTTACTTTATTTAGTCAATATATATTTTTTCTAGGCTTTTCTCTCTTTATAGTAATTCTTGACGTTGAAAGGTCATTACTATATAATTGGTAGTGTGTGCCTAATTATAACGGCATTTTGCTTTTTTATCCAATTAAAAAAGGGGGTGTAATAGCATGAAACGTACTTACCAGCCGAAGTCGCGCAAGCACAAAAAGCTACATGGATTTATTAAGAGAATGGCTACCCGATCTGGAAGAAATGTTTTGAAAAGAAGGAGATTTAAAGGGAGAAAGAGATTATCTGCGTAAGGCCGCTGCATATCAAAGTGGCCTTTCTAGCTATCATAGTATTTAAGAGTATAGTTGGTGTTTATAATTGGATATATTAGATAGCAGGAGAATTAATGGCTGTTTTTAATAAAATACAAAAAAATAAGGATTATAAGAAAGTATATAATTATGGAAAATCAGTGGCTGACCGTTATCTAGTTTTATTTTTTTTGGTTAATAATTTGGAAACCAGCCGGTTTGGCTTTACAGTGAGTAAAAAAATTGGAAATGCGATTAAGAGAAACAGGGTAAGACGATTGTTCAAGGAAGCCTGCCGTTTAAATTTAAATAGATTTCCAATTGGCTTTGATTATGTTTTACTGGCGCGTAATGCTATAGTGGGACAAAAGTATCAACAGGTTGAAGAAAGTTTGTTGAAACTGTTGAGAAATATTAATTCTTGCAGAGGGTAAGCATGAGGAAATTGTTAATTCTGTTGATTCGTTTTTATCAAGTGGTTATATCGCCTCTAAAAATGCCTACCTGCCGTTTTTACCCGACTTGCTCACATTATGCTTTGCAAGCTGTGCAAAAGTATGGAATAATTAAAGGCTCCTTTATGGCAGTTAAAAGAATTATGAAATGTCATCCTTTTCATCCTGGTGGATATGATCCGGTATAAGTTGGGCTTGGTTGTATAAAATCATGCTAGTGCTGATGAAAGGTAAACGGGCATTATTAGGGAGGCATGGGGATTGGAAATATTTAATTCTTTAATTGCTGGTATGACTTATTTGCTGAATTGGCTATATCAGTTGACTGGACAGATTGGTATACCCAATTATGGTTTGGCAATTATTTTATTAACTATTATTGTTAAAATGGCTCTTTATCCTTTAACGCAGAAGCAGATGAAATCAATGGTGGTAATGCAAAGGCTGCAGCCGAAGGTAAAAGAGATACAGGAAAAATGGAAGAATAAAGATCCGAAAAAGATGCAGCAGATGATTATGGATTTATACAAGGAAAATAACGCCAGTCCAATGGCCGGTTGTTTGCCATTGTTGGTGCAGTTGCCGATATTAATTGCGTTGTACAGGTCGTTATACAGGTTTGATTTCATTAATCAAGCGCATGCGAGTTTTTTTTGGGTGCAAAATTTAAGTGATCGGGATCCTTATTATATTTTGCCGGTCCTGGCCGGTATCACTACTTTTCTTCAGTCAAAAATGACTACTTCCATGACGGATCCCACACAGCGGACAATGCTGTATTTTATGCCTGTTTTCATTGTCTGGATATCAGCAACTGTCCCTGCGGGTCTTGCCCTGTATTGGGTTGTTTTTAACGTGGTTGGCGGAATACAACAGTATTTTATTAATAAACAGACTATGCCGGTAAAGGAGGGAGCTAGCGGAAGGTGAAGGTTATTGAAAAAACTGGCAAAACAGTTGAAGAGGCTGTTGGACAGGCTCTTCAAGATCTGGGCGTATCCATAGATGATGTGGAAGTGGAAGTAATTGAAGAACCTTCAAAAGGGATTTTAGGGCTATTTGGAGCAAAACCGGCAAAGGTAAAAGTAGTTTTTAAAGAAGGGGCAAAAGAGAAAGCCGTCGATTTGCTAAAGGACATTATTAAAAGTATGGATCTGCGGGTTGATTTGGATGTTGTGGAAAGAAAAGAATTTATTACTATAAATATGAAAGGCCCGGAATTGGGCATATTAATTGGCAGAAGGGGCGAGACACTGGACGCGCTGCAATTTTTGATAAATCTTTCAGTGAATAAAAATCAGGAAGTTAGAAGAAAAATAATTATTGATGTGGAAGGTTATCGTAACAGAAGAGAGGAAACACTGCAAAAACTTGCTTTAAAACTGGCTAATAAAGCCAGACAGCGAGGAAGAAGCGTTGTTTTGGAACCGATGAGTTCGCAGGAAAGAAGAATTATTCATACCGCTTTGCAGGGAAGAGATGATATATACACTTTCAGTGAAGGTGACGAACCTTATCGTAAAATTATTATATCCCCTAAAAAATAATTATAAACCCAGCGGGCTAAAGGGTTAGCGCTCGAAGGGACAATAACTGAACCCAGGGCTAACCGGGACGGTAGGAAAAAAGCGAGCAGTCCTCCAT
>MVQK01000114.1 GCA_002067515.1 Pelotomaculum sp. PtaB.Bin013
TTCGGCGATAGGTGAGGTAACCCAGATCGGCAAGGAATGCCATAACCATTGCGCAATCTATTATCAGGCCGGAGACTGTGTCATGCCCGGGGAAGGTATTTTTATCCGCGTCCTTGGCGGCGGCACAATTAAAGTGGGTGACCAGATTAATATATTAACATCGAATAACTGATGAACCGTTATTCCTTTTTTACTTCTTTTTTGGCCAACATGACTTCGAGAAGGTTGCTGAGCTGTAGAACCTCATCGGGGGATAGTTTCCTGGCTTGGGCTAGCAGACGCTGCAAATGAAGAGGCATTTCCTCCAGATTCTCACCGTTAAAAAACTGGGGCAATGAAATATCAAGAGCATCGCATATTTTGCGCAAGGTGCTTATTGAAGGGTTACAGACACCTTTCTCGATTTTGCAGATCTGAGACTGGTTCAGACCGACCTTTGAAGCAAGGGCAGATCCCGTCAATCCCGCCTGCTCTCTAAGATAGGCTATTTTACTACCAATGTCCAACGTTATTCCTCCTAATGATGGCTTCTATATATTATATCATATCCCCACTACAGATCTCCTATAATGAATTCAACGCAATTTTTGATTGACATATGAATATAATTCATTTACAATTATTGTATGAAGCTTACAGTGTAAGGAGTGACGTAGAGTGGAAAGCAAAACTGTGTTAAGCGATTGCATGCTATGTGTGTGGGATTGTGGGATCAAAATTACCGTGGAAGCTGATAAGATGGTAAAAGTAGAGGGGTTGCCGGAACATCCAGTCAGCAAAGGATACATCTGTCCCCGGGGGGAGTATATTCCCGAATATGTTTACTCACCTGACCGCGTTAAATATCCCATGCGCCGTAAAAACGGCTCCTGGGAGCGGGTTGCCTGGGAAGAGGCCCTTGATTATGCAGCCGGTAAACTCGGCAAGGTAAAAGAGCAATATGGGGGCAAGTCACTGGCTATTTTCTGCGGTTCGGTAGGGGTGGAAAATATCGAAGTAGCCGGATTCGCGCAGAGGTTCAAGTCGGCTTTCGGCACACCCAACTTACTATCGGTGGAGAACATCTGCTACCGTTCCCGGATCCTGGCCCGGCAGATGACCTTCGGGCGATATCCGATGGATTACCCGCCTGATGCCCGCTGTATTATTCTTTGGGGACATAACCCGGACGGCTCAAAGGGTATGCTGGCGGAAATGATTAGAGCAAAATCGGAAAAAAGAATGCTTGACCTGATCACCATCGATCCCAAGCGGACAGAGCTTTCCGAGTTAGGGCTGCACCTGGCGGTAAGGCCCGGAACCGACGGAGCTATTGGGTTGGCCATGCTCAATGTGATTATCAACGAAGGGCTGTATGACAAAGAGTTCGTAGAAGACTACACCATCGGTTTTGATGAGTTGAAAACACACGTCCAGCAGTATACCCCGGAGTGGGCGGCGGAAATAACCTGGGCGTCCGCCTCGGACATCAAAGCGGTAGCCCGTATTTACGCTCAGTCGAAACCCGCCTGTATCGTCCAGGGGATCAACACACTGGATCAACACGTCAACGGCCTGCAACTGTCAAGGTTACTGTCCATACTGCAAATCGTCACCGGTAATGTCGACAAGCCGGGAACATGGGTAACCATTCCATTCATCCGCCTGACCGACCTGCGCATACCGATTGACGAAGCGCCGATCGGCGCGGAGCAGTATCCGTTATTTTATTCCCTGTGGGGAAGAAAGTCTCCGTATGGTATCGCCACCCTGTTCCCGCAAGCCGCCTTGGAAAGCAAGCCCTATCCGGTGCGGGCCGGCATAGTTTCCGCGGCCAACCCGGTCGTTACTTTTCCGGATGCGAATAAGTTTAAAGATGCCTTTAAGTCTCTGGACTTTTTAATGGTTATCGACCCATTCATGACAGATACCGCTGAACTGGCCGACTTAGTGCTGCCTGCCTGCACATTCCTGGAGAAAGCCGGAATTGCCTATGTTTATGGAGTTGTGCATGGAGAGCCCTATGCCATGTATCACAGGAAGATTATCGAGCCGGTGGGAGAGTCCAAACCAGACTGGTGGATTTGGTCCGAACTTGCGCGCCGGCTGGGGCTGGGAGAATATTTTCCGTGGCAGACAGAAGAAGAAGTGATGGATCACCTGTTAGCGCCCAGCGGTATCGCGGATAAGTTGAAAGAGACCGAAATGGGCATTTATTTCGACAAGCAAGACTACTATGCTTACAAGAACAAAAAGATCCTCACGCCTAGCGGCAAGATCGAAATATATTCCAAGACCCTGGAAGATGCCGGCTACGATCCGCTGCCGAAATATGTGGAGCCGGCGCAGAGCCCGTTAAGCACTCCCGAATTAGCCAAGGAGTACCCGTTAATATTGATCAGCGGGGCCAGGAGGAAAGCATTTACGCATACACAAATGCGGCATGTGCCGAAACTCAGAGCCCTTGAACCGGAGCCGTTTGCCGAGATTCACCCGTCGACCTGCAGCCGTTACGGAGTAAAGGACGGGGAACGAATCCGGTTGTCCACCCGCAATGGCAGTATAAACATGCGGGTTAAGGAGCAACCAAGGTTAATGCCGGGAATAGTGGCTGTTCCGCACGGGTGGTCTCAAGCTAACGTTAATCTCCTGACCGATATGGAAGTGCGTGATCCGGTAACCGGTTATCCCGACTTCAAAGCCCTGTTGTGTAAGGTTGAGGCAATATAAATATTGTAATTGGAGAATAAAGTTATTTACCGTATACTGTTGACAAATAGATGTCCTATGATCATACGCTGTATGATCATAGGACATTTGAATAAATAATATACAGGCATAAACATTAGTGTCATGCAATGGCATATGTTTAATCGGAATAAAACGAGAATACATTGGTTGGTGGTATGAAAATTGCATTAAAAATTAATATACACATTATCAGGTATAATATCGTTTCAATATTACTTGGCGTTACCGGATTGCAATATATAACGAAAAATTCGAGGAAACTATAATGGGAGTACCGGCCAAATCACTAAAGGTAGTCTGAGTGGAGGCACGGTTGCCGGCAACGACAAGATTTATGATGGAGCGTTCCGCCAGGCTGGAATTATTCGAACCGCCACAGTCGCGGAATTCTACCATACTATCTGTGCCCTGGGCAAGCAGCCGTTGCCACGGGGGAAGAGGATATGGGCTGATCTATTTGATTACTCCACCAGCTTTTTTTAGCGATGAGAAACTTGTCGAGCACTTCCTCAATGCTTATAATTCATTTCCCAAAGAAAAGAGGAAGCCGTTACTCAGCGTTTTTACGTTCGGATCTCATGTTGCTGAACTAAGACGTCTTTTTGAGCGTGGAGGTATACCTACTTTGGAATTTCCTGACGTAGCGGCTTCAGTGATGGCGAACATGGTGTGGCATGGCGAGTGGCGGAAAAGCAGGTTAAATTATGGATTATAAAAAGTAGTTAAAGATGTTTTAAAGACAGGAAGAAGTCACTTGTTAGAACCACAAGTGATTCATAAAGCTGACGCAGGTGGCGTAGTTACCGGAATTCAGACAGAGGAGCAATTTAAAATTGCGTTTTGCACTATGCTTGAAAACGTCTGCAACAAAGTCCCGGACGCTGAGATATATGGGGTGCTTGTACAAAAGTCAATGACTCAAGGTGTGGAAGTAGCAGTAGGCGGTTTAAGAGATCCGCAATTCGGCCCGGTGGTTATGTTTGGGGCCGGTGGAACTTCAATAGAAGTATTGCAGGATGTGTCCTTTAGGTTGGCGCGGCTCGACAGGGAAGAGGCATTGAGACAGATTAAAGACACCAAGGTATTTAAGATCCTGCAAGGGGTTCGCCGGAATAAGCCTTGCGACATTGTGGCACTGGCAGATCTCATTATTAATGCCGGTAAGTTGCTCGAAGAAATGCCGGAAATTAGCGAACCGGATTTTAATTCGGTATTTGCCTATCACGATCATTGTTTGGTAGTTGACGCGCGCATGATGTTATCAAGTGAGCCGGCGTCTGTGTCGACTGTCAATAAATAAATTTTCTCGCGTATCTCCCTTATTTGTCTCCTTTTGCATAATTAGCAGGAAACACGAAAGTGACTAATTATGGCAAGAGGAGTTTTTTTTAATCGCTTGCCGCGTTGTGTACACGAAGGTTGCTAAAATCAAATTTGTTTTACGTTGAATAGTGTCACCCAGATGTTATAATATTGATTAATTAGATCATTGCAGCGGAGGTTTTTTCGATGGAACTGGATGGCTTGAAGACGCTCGAATCGTTTAGTAAAGAAGAATTAATAGCGCTGGTGCAGGATATGTCCAAACGCTGGCTGGCGCACGATGGTGTTTGGTTCCAGTGTGTGGAGAATAAGTATGGCATGGAAGAGGCTGTTGAAATGGATGCCCAGGCATGGGATAGATTTGCTCAGATAGAAGCCACCAGGATCATGAAATTACATAAAATTCCACCGGACGGAGGCTTGCCCGCCTTGGTAAAAGCTCTGGAATTGAGGCAGTACTCTTTTCTAAACGTAAAGGAAGTTGTAGAATTAAGCGATAATAAATTGATTTTCAGAATGACCACCTGCCGGGTTCAAGCGACCAGGAAATGGAAAGAAATGCCGGCATTCCCATGCAAGCCCGTAGGCATTCTTGAATACACCAGTTTTGCGAGGACCATTGACCCCCGTATCAAGACTCGTTGTCTTACCTGTCATCCGGATAACAACCATGCGGATGAATATAATTGCGAGTGGGAATTTACGATATGAAAAGCGCCTTAATTAAAGCGCCTAAATAAATGAGGATAAAAGCCGCGCTTGATGGTTGCGTGGCTTTTATCCTCATTTGTTTTTTATAAGTTTTTTGGCCAGGTTGGCGATGGTATCTTGCATAAAACTATTTAGATTTTGGAACTCAAATCCGGCAAACGGTATGTTGTCGTAGCTTTTCCTCCACGCAAAGTACACTGGTAGCATAAGAGGGATGTTATCAATATTTACACTAATGGTTATTTCTTTGCCTGAAGCCAGGATTTTCTCAAGTTCCGGCACCAGAAAGACCATCACACCGCCCGCTGAAAAATTTACCAAAGCGGTCTGGGCAACAAGATCGCCGGCGACAAACAACACGTTTGTCGCATAGGACGCACGCAGGAATTGTCTCTCCTGTGCTTTCGTGAAATTTTCCGGAACGGCAAACCCATAAAATTTATCATGACTTTTACCCATTTTTACGACATGAGAATCGGCGCTATAAAATCCCTCCGCCAGGGATAACCCAATTTCGACTTTTTGTTTTTCCTGCAACAATAAAATCTGGCCTTCCCCTCTGGGCAGGTTCGTCCAGAAGATATCTTCCTCAACACTGTTGATCGTGGCAGGAAAGGAAGGCTGATCAGGAACCTTTAACCAGACTTCTTGTTTTACGGTAATTACCTCTTTCCCCGCAACCATTTTTATCTTACCTCCGTTAACAATATTTCCTATTAATTATACATTATTTAACTAAGCCTTTTCCCATTCCCATATAACTTATCGGATCAATAAGCAAACGCCGGGAGACTGCTTTTCGCAGCAGGGGAAATAATATGAATAAATGAAAACATATTAAGTTTAACGGCCTAAGGAATTGGGGCAAGAGGGGTGAGTAATAAACGGCAGGCACGCCTTGCCGTTTATTAAACATACATATCCAAATTATTACCTAGATGAGGAGGATTCGGCTGAGTCTGAGGCATAGTCTCCAGTAGATCTTGGGCGGTCTGCTTTTCTTGAGTCATAATTTGGCGCAGGATATTTACCTGTACATCCTGTTGCAGCTTTACTTGCTTTACACCCAAATAAGCTTTTACAGTACCGACAGTGTCTGTATCCACGGAAATCCCTCCTTTTAATGTATAATGTTATCATTTTTTATTGCCGGCTTCAATACTAAATTTGGCATTATATTTAATTAACGCCAAACCTGTGAGTCGAACAGTCATGATTTAATGACGATGTCAAATAACAGTTGCTGTTATTGTCAACTACCATACACTATGCTATAATGTCGATGTCATAGGAGATAGAAAGAATATCATGATTTTTAAAGGAGCAAGTGCCGTTGGATCACGCCGGCTATATGCGTGTCGCTCTGGCGGAAGCTGAAAAAGCCTATGCTGTGGGTGAGGTGCCGGTTGGCGCAGTAGTAGTGCTAAACGGTGAAATTATCGGCCGGGGTCATAATCTGCGCGAGACTTTAAAAGATAGTTCCGCCCATGCGGAGATGCTGGCGCTAAAAGAGGCGGCAAGGCGCCTTGGCGATTGGCGCTTGAATGACACTGTCATTTACTCGACGCTTGAACCGTGCCCCATGTGTGCCGGAGCCTTGGTGCAATTCAGGGTGAAAATGCTGGTCTATGGCGTGGCCGATCCAAAAGCCGGCGCGGTTGATTCAGTAATTGATGTGGTGAGGCAACCACGCTTCAATCACCGTGTTGAAGTTTTAGCGGGAGTGCTGGAAGAAGAATGCCGGACTATTATACAGCGTTTCTTTAAAGAATTGAGAGAGAAAAAAGTATCCGGAGAGATGGCCGAGTTGGTCGAAGGCGCTCGACTCGAAATGTGTGGAG
>MVQK01000115.1 GCA_002067515.1 Pelotomaculum sp. PtaB.Bin013
CCTGATGTCCTGCTTGGCGACGATGTCTCCGCCCGTGCTGGTAAAAATGTTTCGTGCGATAACCAAGTCCATGGCTGTCTCGATTTCTGCCGTAGTCAGGTTATCCTTGGGATTGTCCAGGGTAATAGTAACGTTTTTACCTTCCTGGTTGCGGAAAAGCATGCGCAGGGTATGGTCAGTTGTAGTAGCCAATTCGTTTACCGGTTTCCTTAATATACATGAACGATTAGCTGCTCAATATATCCCCGTCCGACTACACGGGAGGCAGTTACGTGCTTCAACATGACTGAATGCTCTTTGCTGAACATGCAGGCGACACTTGGATATCCTGTTTGACAGGCAACTGCCGGAAACCTTCTCCTTTCCTCGCTATTTTGTTGACTAGTTGTGTCCGTGATTACGAACGATCACAATTACCCGATACTGTTCAAGTTATCTAAGCCTGAACCAGCTGAGCGTTGTCGACGCGCGAAATGCCGTTTAGCGGGTACTGTTGCAGGGCGGCCAGCGCTGCCGCAATGTCGTACAGATCCTGGTCGGACGCCGTGGATTTGACGTTAGCCAGGTTTTTATTACGGATAACCGGGTTGCCGCTGGCGCTGACACCTACGCGAAGTTCCAGCCTGAGTATCGAAGCGGCGGGGACCTTGTTTACAGCCATATGGTTCACCTCCTTTCCGGGAAAGCCTGCTAAAAAGCGCCTTCAGCCGTTGTTTTTGATTGAAGCGAGGAGGGCTATGGCAAACATTTTGGGCAGGTAAAATGATTGACCATTTGCCCTGCCCCCGAACTTATGTTCGATATTATTTTAACAAACAGTAATTATGGTGTCAATACCAAATTTTGTTCTGTAATTTTGGGCATTTGCAAAGGCCATTAATTTAGGGAACCTGGATTTATGTGAAATATTTGCCTCAATATAATTGACTCCGTAGATTTCATGCATAAAATAGGATTACAAGTTTGTTTAATATGGAGTAAAATATGATACTTTTTGGTCATTTAGGAATAACCCTTGGCGCCACCAAGCTTCTTAATAAAATGAAAATTAACAGGGACTTTACATCGTTATTGGATTATCGTCTTGTTCTTGTAGGTTCTATATTGCCGGATCTTATAGACAAGCCGGTTGGTCGCGTCATTTTTAAGGAAGCTATTAATAACGGCCGGATTTATGCCCATACGACAATATTCTTATTGCTAATATTAGTATTTGGTATGAATCTCTGGCGCAAATATAAAAAACCAGAAATATTAGCGCTAGCATTGGGTGTCTTCTTCCACGACGTTTTAGACAGCATGTGGTTGTATGCGGACACTTTTTTCTGGCCATTTTACGGTTGGAATTTTCCGAGGTCAGAACAAGAAAAGTATTTCTGGATGGTAATTCAGAAGCTCTTAACAGACCCATACACCTATATGCCTGAACTGATTGGTTTTGTAATTATTATGATAGTATTGATAAGGCTGATTGTCCGAAATAAGGTCGGTGACTTTTGGCGAACAGGTAAATTGGATTGACGCTTTTGACTTAAATGTGCAACACCGTTTAGGCCCCCTACTCCGGGGGCTTTAATATATTTCAGGTTAGAAAGCTTTATTGCACAAGTAGCAGAACAATTTCACGTTCACAGGAATATTATAAAACATATAAAAACCATAATTTCCCATGAGTGCTATATTCTTATGCAAAAAAATACTCCCGGCAGGGGGTGAGCAATATGCAAAATAAACCTGTGTATTATCTGCAGGATGATCCCAGATGGGGTTCTATTATTTTTAGTAATCATAATGACTCAAGTCAAACTATTGCTTCATCTGGTTGTGGCGCTACCTGCATGGCTATGGTATTAGCTACTTTTTTAGACGAAAATATTACCCCTCCAGACGTAGCAAAGGTGATTGTAGATAACGGGTACCGGACTTACGATGATGGTGTCGATTGGGCATTCTTCCTATTTGCATCAGAATATTATGGTTTAGAGTTTAAACTAACATATAGTACAGATGATGTTATAGAGGCATTAAAAAATAGCGCTTTGGTTATTGCAAGTATGGGGCCAGGTTATTTTACAAATTATGGACATTATATTTTGCTTTGGGGATTAGACGAAGTAAATGAAAGAATTCTTGTAAACGATCCAAATTCAACGGTAAAAACTCAAGCAAGTTATGATTTGTTTCGAGAACAAAGTGCCAATTATTTTATTTTTTATGAACCGGAGGAATCACAAATGGCAGAACAATGGAAACTTGATATTATTAAAGAAGCAAAACAAGCTGGATTGATCACTGTTGATCATGATCCCGATGAAACCGCTCCAAAATGGTTTGTTTTAAAAGTTCTATTAAATGCTCTTAAAACAATTAAATAGTAAAAAATGCTAAATAGTCCTGGATATTTACCTATGTTGCAGAAGCAGCCCGGCTGGAAGACAAACGCAAGGAATTTGCTCCAAAAAGGAGCTATGTCTTAAATAGCAATCCCGTATCACGATCAATGGTACGGGATTGCTAATATCTGAACGCCCGATTACAGACGGGGCGGTCAGGTTAGTTTTTCTTTTTTATAAAATTTTTCTCTTTTCCGACAGGTTTCTACAATGTTTGCAGCGAACATATCCCATGTGGCCGGTAAAGGACAGCGCAAAAAAACAGAATAGAGAGATATGTGATTGGTGGTAATTTCATGACGCTACGTAAAAAAACAATAATCATATTTGGTATAACGCTTATCTGCTTAATTATAATTTTGTTCATAATTTCAAAATGCATACTGTCTGCCAGCTTTGCCAATCTTGAAAAACAAAGCATCACTGTGAATGTTGAAAGGGCTAGGGATGCCTTGTTAAATAATATTGATACACTGAACCGTCAGGCCGGTGACTGGGCTCAATGGAACGATACGTATGAATTTGTTAACGACTTGAATGAAGAATATATCAAAATGAACCTTACTAATAACACTTTCATCGCGCTAAAATTGAATCTGATTTTATATATCAACTCCTCTGGCCGTATCGTCTACGGTAAAGGTTTTGATTTGGAGAACGAGAATGAGACACCCGTTCCGGATAGTTTGGTAGATCATCTAAATAATTACGATTTTTTATTTAATAATAAAAATCAAAAAGATGGTGCGGCTGGAATTATACTTCTCCCTGAAGGTCCTATGCTTATCGCTTCATGGCCGATCCTGACAAGTGAAAGAAGTGGCCCTGCCCGGGGTGTGCTGATCATGGGCCGCTACCTGGACTCATCTGAAATCAATCGCTTATCTGAAACAGCGCATCTATCTCTCGCTGTGTGTCAGTTTAACGATGTCCGGATATTCCCGGACATCCAGACTGCAAGTTCCTTTTTATCGGAAGAATCGCCGGCATTTGTTCAGCCGGTAAGCCCGGATTCTATCGCAGGATATGCTTTATTAAATGATATTTACGGCAGTCCGGCGCTTATTTTAAGAACAGACATGTCCAGGGAGATTTACAAACAGGGCCGAACCAGCATGCAATATTTAATTCTGTCACTTTTGCTGATCGGCCTGGTGTTTGGTGTGGTAACCTTGTTGCTGCTGGAAAAAGTGGTATTGTGCCGGTTGGCCCGGCTGAGCGCTAATGTTTTAGATATCAGTACAAGCGGTGACCTTGCCTGTCGTGTGTCCATGACAGGGGGAGATGAATTATCCACCCTCGCGGGTCAAATCAACCAGATGCTGTCATCGCTTGAGCGGTCTCAATACAAGCTTCAGGAAAGTGAAGACAATTACCGGACAATTTTTGAAAATACCGGAACTGCCATATTAATCATTGGTGAAAAAAAAGTTATATCTCTAGTGAATACAGAATTTGAAAAACTATCTGGTTATACTAAAGAAGAGGTTGAAAATAAAAAGAAAATAACTGATTTTGTTGCTAAAGATGATTTGGATAGAATAAACGATTATTATAATAGAAGGGTTTATAAAAATATCGCCCCCAGGAACTATGAGTTTCAATTTTTCGATAAACAGGAAAATATTAAGGATATCTATACAACCGTTGCTGTCATCCCACGGACGAATAAGATCGTGGTAGCTCTTTTAGATATTACAGATCGCAAGCGAGTGGAAGAACGCTACCGCAACCTTGCCAAAAAACTGCGCAACCTTGCTAAAAGACTGCGAGAGGTAGACCTTTATCAATCAGAAGAGCGTTTTCAAAAGATATTTCATAACAGCCCTGACTTAATAGCTATCCTCAGGGCGGAAGATAACAGGTTTGTAGAAGTTAACCAAAGATTCTTGGATGTTGTAGAGTACTCCCGGGAAGAAGTATTGGGCCATAAACCTGAAGATTTGGATTTTTTGAGTGGACAGGATAATGTAATAGAATCCGCTATTATTGAGTTTAAAGAAAAAGGGGAATTGCAAAACTTTGATCTTAAAGTAAAGACTAAATCAGGTAAGACAGTAAACTTATTATTATCAGCCGAACGTATCAATCTAAATGGTGAAAACTGTCGTATTATAATGATGAAAGACATAACCAAAGAAAAGAAGATGGAAGCCGAAATGGCCCGGCTCGACCGCTTAAACTTGATCGGAGAAATGGCGGCCGGGATCGGACATGAAGTAAGAAATCCCATGACTACAGTGCGTGGTTTCCTGCAACTGCTTGATAGAAAAATAGAATACGATAAACACAAAGAATATTTCAATTTAATGATTAGCGAACTGGACAGGGCCAATTCTATAATAACGGAATTTCTGTCCATGGCTAAGGATAAGCCTGTTGATTTAAAATCACAGAATCTTAATCAATTATTGCAAACATTATTTCCGCTAATTCAAGCAGACGCAATGAACTCTGACAAGTATATTGAAATGGAACTGGCGGAAATTCCAGACTTGCTTTTAGATGAAAAAGAAGTTCGCCAACTTATTCTCAACCTCGTCCACAATGGCTACCAGGCAATGTCTAACGGTAAAACCTTAAAGATAAAAACATATACGGAAGATGGAGAAGTGGTTTTGGCGGTAGAGGACCAGGGTTGCGGCATCCCTAATGATATAGCGGATAAAATAGGTACGCCGTTTTTTACGACTAAAGACCACGGAACGGGCTTGGGTTTGTCGGTGTGCTACAGTATAGTGGCCAGGCATAACGCCAAAATATTTTTTAAAACAAGTTCCACAGGAACTACCTTCTTCGTCAGGTTTGATCCCGCATTATCACCACTTCAAAAATAAGATGGCAAACATTTGGGGCAGGTAAAATGTTTGATCATTTACCCTGCCCCCGAGCTTACCAGTCCATTCTGCTTCTGCTGCCTATTTCAGCGCCAGTTCCGCTTACGCCGCCCATATTCATTCCGCCGCCTGTTACATTTCTACCGGTCATCTCACTCCCACCGGCCATATCACCGCTCAACTGGGTCTTGATTTGCTGGATATCTTTCGGGTCGGCTTGCTGAGCGGGTTGGTAAAAACCTTTTTGTTCAGCCAGTTTATAAAGATCGTATTGGAACTGCTCGTCGTGATTTCTTATTTGCTGGATAGTCTGTCTTAACTGCTGGTTCGATGTCTGGGAGATGACACTGGCATAACCGGTCAAACTGCTGTTTACCATGGATAGCACATCGTTCACCATATCTTTTTCACGCATCAGTATTCCTCCTTTAGCTTAAGAATGACAATAGCTTTTGCTTGGTGTTTCTAGCATCTTGAGCAGATTTCTCAAACATTTGTTTAACTTGGGGATCGCTGGCTTGCTGAGAAAATGCCTGCAGTTTTTGATAAGCTGTTTCATGTGAGCCGATCAAGTGCCTCAGGTTTTGAAGTTCAAGTTGATTTAATTGTGCCACAGATGTTGCTCCTTTCATGGGTATTTTATAGCTATATTATTTTTTTCAGTTTGGTTTTTTACTATGCGCTAAAAAACAAAACCATAAAAATACTAGTTAACATTTCATGATCCGACAAATATTTCAATGATAATATGTTATTATTGATATAATGACAAAACTTAATACTACTATCACCCCTGTTTTTTTATGCAAATTTGAGCCATGTAAATTCAGACATGGAAATGCGCTTTTTAGGCATGAAAAGGCAGCTTTTAGACAAGACAGGCAGGAATCATGGCTTAATTAAATAATAAAAAGGAGGAAAGGAACGTTTTGGATGTAATGAACTTCTTTTCCTTGTTATTTATTTCTTTCCCGGAAGCAATCCTAGTAGCAGCTCTGGGTTTTCTTCTCACCGGTTTCAGACCATGGTGGCGCGATCTGTTAATCATCGGGGCAATACAAGCTTGTTTATCTTATATAGTCCGCCTTTTGCCGGTGCCTTTCGGGCTTCACTCCATCATTGAAATACTATTATTTACGTTAAACATTCACCTGGTTACCCGGCTGCCGTACAGGATAGTCCTGCTTATATCTTTACTCGGCTTGATCTTTTACGGTTCAATAGAAACGGTAGTAGCGCCGTTCATGCTCTATGTCACAGGGTACTCAATGAGCGATGTCTTG
>MVQK01000116.1 GCA_002067515.1 Pelotomaculum sp. PtaB.Bin013
GAAATACCGCCATTTCTAATGGCGAAATACCTTCGTGGTATACTTAGCTAAAAAAACATCTTCTAAAGAAAGCGATTCCGGTCGCCTGTTATTAACCTTAAATATTCTACGGATTTCGGCAATCTCCTTCTACGGAGATTAAATTTATTACAGAAAAAATCGGCTATAAAGTACCCATTGGCATGTATTTGCCTTGTGATGACCTATCATTACATTAGCCAAAGCGGAGGTGATAAAATGGCTTATTCTTCTAGTGAAAAAGTGGCGCTGGTAACAGGTGGAAGTTCAGGTATTGGATTTGCAACGGCAGAAATGCTTCTGCAGGGTGGAGCAAGAGTATTAATTATTGGAAGTAATGAGAATAAGGGGTTAAATGCTTTAGAAATGCTGAGACAATACAAGAATGCTGTTAAATTTAAGACCATAGATGTCTCAAAACCATGCGAGTGTAAAAAAGCGATAGAATATGCAGTTGCAGAATTTGGGAGACTTGATATTCTTGTCAACTCCGCCGGCCAATATATTGAAAAACCATTAGTTGATGTCACTGGAGAAGAGTATGACCGCATTATGGACGTTAATGTTAAGGGAACATATTTTATGTGCAAATACGCAGCTTTTGAATTAATTAAATCCGGGGGAGGAGCTATTGTAAATGTTTCCTCTGATGCTGGAATTAACGGAAATTTCTTTTGCTCAACATATTGCGCGTCTAAAGGAGCCGTAACCACATTTACAAAAGCTATAGCTTTAGAACTTATTTCACATAATATCAGAGTAAATTGTGTCTGCCCAGGTGATATATTTACTCCCATGTTTGAGAAACAGCTGGCTAATGTTGTAAACAAGAGCGAGTATATTAAAAGAATAGTTGGCGTTTATCCAATAGGACGCATTGGGAAACCGGAAGAAGTGGCAAAAGTTATTTGTTTTTTAGCTTCAGATGAAGCATCCTTTGTTGTAGGGGCTGTATGGAGTGTCGACGGGGGATTGACGGTTTATTAATACACAACATAACGAGGATATTTTCCGGTATTTTATGTTACATGCCTGGTACAAAGGTTTGTCAGGGTGAAGTGCAATTACTCTGTAACGGTATCCTGAAAAAGGTAGTCGCTGGGGTTTTGGGAAAGGTAGCCGACGGTGCGGGCAAGTTACCGCAGGGTGGCCTGCCTGGTGTCATAGCCCATTATTGTCACCTTTCCGCGATTCGGCTCTCGGACGGAAAATGTCCCGCCAGTAACGGGAACGCGGTCCGCTGCCGAAGGCCCGCGTGTGCATCGTCTCGGCCACCTGTAGGGAATCTTCCAGGGAAGAGACGAGTAGGTGAGCAAGGTTAACGAAGAACTCGCAGTCGAGGAGATAAGGAGTGCGCTTGCTGGTCAAAAAGTGAGCTGATGATATGTCATATGAAAACCATTAAATAAGGGAGGTTATGCGGAATAAGATAGTATTAATTACTGATGCCGCTAGAGGAATCGGTAGGGCTGCCGCGAAGGTGTAATAAACGAACAGAAAACAGAGTTTTCGGGTAATATTTGTTCATTTGCGAATTAATCGTTGACTTGCAAAATTAAATAGTTTATTTTATTAACTATGAACAGGAAACGGAAGATGGTTTAAATCCATCGCGGACGCGCCGCTGTAACCGGTTGTAATCCCGCTTCGACCACTGTTTTTTTAAAATGGGAAGGGCAAAGCACTATGGGGCCGGAAGCCAGAAGACGCCCTGTTCAAGGAGCAGGGCTGTCTCGCGTAACAGACAGGCGTGTGAAAACAACCATAATCGAAGTTTAATGACGTACACTCACCCTTGATGGTGTTTTCATTTGCAAACGCTGTGAAATGACCTGTCCTCGCTCCTTTTTACAAAGAAGAGTAAGAAAGGAGCACAACACCAATGGAAACACATGTATTAGGGTTCCCCCGAATCGGGGTCAATCGAGAACTCAAAACAGCACTGGAGAGATACTGGAAAGGCGCAATTTCCGAAACGGAACTTCTGGCCGTCGGCGATGAATTGAAAAAACGTCACTGGCGGGTTCAACAGGAATCCGGGCTTTCTTTGGTTGCTACCGGAGATTTTTCGTTTTACGATCAAGTTCTCGACACCATTGCAATGCTGGGCGCTATCCCCGAACGATTCGGACGTAATGACGGAAACGGCAACCTGGTAGCTTATTTTCATATGGCACGCGGGAATGTTATTGAAAACACCCCTGCCATGGAGATGACCAAGTGGTTCGATTCCAACTATCATTACATCGTTCCGGAGTTCACTCCCTCCCTATCAATCCATCTAGCGTCAGAAAAAATCATTGAAGAAACGAGGCATGCCATCTCACTTGGATATCGGCCCAAACCAGTTCTCCTTGGCCCAATAACCTTCCTATGTCTTGGCAAGGAGTATGATGGAGCTAAGCGCTGGGATAAGCTGGACGACATAACCACGGTCTACTGCGAAGTGATTCGCAAGCTCGCTCCTCTCTGTGATTGGGTTCAGATCGATGAGCCGATCCTCTGCACGGATCTCCCAGAGGTAGCATCTTCGGTCTTTATCCCTACCTACCAGACCCTCAAAGCGGCGGCGGGATCATCCAAACTACTACTCGCCACATATTTCGGCGAACTGAGGGAAAACCTTAATCTAGCGCTTGAATCGGGATGTGATGGACTCCACATAGATCTGGCGCAGGGAAAAGGCCAACTGAATATGGTATTGGGACAGATTCCGGATACAATGTGGCTTTCGCTAGGAATTGTGGCCGGCCGGAACATCTGGAAAACCGACCTCCGTTCATCCCTCGATCTTCTCCAGTCCGTCGAAAAACGTATCGGAAGAGATCGTCTTATGATCGCCTCCAGCTGTTCCCTGCTGCATGTTCCTGTTGACCTTTCCCATGAAACTGAACTTGATCAGGAAGTGAAGAACTGGTTAGCTTTCGCGGTTCAGAAATGTGATGAGATTAAAATCCTATATGATGTGTTTGCTGGAGACAACCGGGATAGGGAATTGTTGGAAAACTACGAGGCGTTGCAGTCTCACCGAAATAATCCCAAAGTTTACCGTAAAGAAGTTCGCCAGCGGGTTGCTTCTCTTGCCTCTGACATGCTCTACCGGCGTAGTCCATATGCCGATCGCGGGCGAGAACGGGAAAAGTGGCTCAAGTTGCCTCTGTTTCCAACAACGACCATAGGATCCTTCCCACAAACCAGGGAGATTCGATCAACTAGGTTGAAATTCAAGCGTGGCCAGATTGATTCTAAGCAATACGAGGATTTCTTAAAAAGTGAAATCCGCGCTGCGGTCAAACGGCAGGAGAAATTAGGCTTGGATGTTCTGGTTCATGGTGAACCTGAGCGGAACGACATGGTTGAATACTTCGGGCAACAGCTTGATGGATTTTGCTTTACTCGCAACGGTTGGGTTCAGAGCTATGGCAACCGGTGTGTGAAACCCCCTGTCATTATCGGGGATGTCTCCCGTCCTGAACCAATGACTGTGAAGTGGATCACGTACGCCCAGTCTTTGACAGACAAGCCGGTAAAAGGTATGTTGACTGGTCCCGTAACTATTCTATGTTGGAGTTTCGTGCGTGACGACCTCCCCCGGTCCGAGGTCTGCCAACAAATTGCTCTGGCCATTCGCGATGAGGTTCTGGATCTGGAGAAAGCCGGAATATCTATTATTCAGATTGATGAGGCCGCTTTTCGGGAAGGGCTTCCTCTGCGAAAAAACGACCACGATACTTACCTGCGTTGGGCAGTTGATTGTTTCCGCTTGACCGTTTCCGGCGTATCGGACCGCACGCAGATTCACACCCACATGTGTTACAGTGAATTCAACACTATCGTAAATTGGATCGCCGAAATGGACGCTGATGTAATAAGCATAGAGTCTAGTCGCAGCAAAATGGAACTTCTTGAAGCATTCAAAGAGTTTGAGTATCCAAGAGAAATAGGACCCGGAGTTTATGACATTCATAGCCCCCGTATACCAACTGTTGAAGAGATAAAGGATTTATTAAAAGCTGCGCTGCAAGTAATTCCGCCGCATTCCCTGTGGATCAATCCGGATTGCGGGTTGAAAACCAGGGACTGGGTAGAGGCCCTGCCTTCATTGCGCAACTTAATAACAGCAGCCAAGCAACTGAGAACCGAATATTCAAGTGATAACCCTTAAAAGGCACAGTGCTGAATCTTACACTGTCTGATGCTGATAACAATAATTTGGGGTTGGGTTCATTACCTGTAGTGTTATTAATTTTGATTAAAAAAACTTTTTTGCGGGAGGAATTTTATTGATAACGTAGAATAACCTTAACAACGAATGGCAGAAGCCGTTCTCTTTTTGGAATTTTAGGTAAGGAAAGTACCACGAAGGTATATCACCATATGTAATGGTGTGCTTCGTGGTTTATTTTTTATTAAAGGAGGGTGAAACAGGTTTTAACAAGGTGACATTATTACATGATTAACAAATGCAGAAGATGTTTCTGCCGACATAACCTTTCGGATAAGGTGTATTAATCACTGGCTGTAGCTGGGTCTATTAAAAAGGTTTCTAAGTTTTACAAGATAAATAATTATAAAGGAATGCCACGGAGGTTTCCATTCATTCAGAAGTAGGAATATCCGTGGTTTTTTGTATTTAAGTGTTATTAAAAAGGAGTACCGTGTTATCTCTATTACATCTATGGGGGGTGAGCAGGCGGAGATAATAAGCCAAATTAGTCATAAAAACATCGCTTAATGAAGGAGAGGAGAGTATGAAAGATTGCGCCAGTGATGTTGAGAAAAAAGAAATTACTCGCCGTACTTTTCTGAAGATGGCAACCGGCGCCGGACTGCTGGCCGGCTTGACCGGCGCCCTGGCCGGCTGTGCCGACAAGAACCCGGAACATGTCGGCGGCAAGGGCTGGCTGCCGTATCAGTATAACGTTGCGGGCAACTTGCCGGCCCAGGTGCGTGGCCGTGTTCCCATTGACGCGGACAACCCGTCCATTGTGCGGGACGACCGGAAATGCATACTTTGCGGCCAGTGCCTGGAGGTTTGTGAAAATATTGAAAGTGTCTACGGCTATTACAACCTGCCGGTGGTAGACGAAACGATCTGCATCAACTGCGGCCAGTGCTCCATGGCCTGCCCTTCCGGGGCGATCAGCGAGCGCGACGATACACAAAAAGTTTTTGAAGCCCTGGCTGACAAAAACAAATTTGTATTGGTGCAAACTGCGCCTGCCACCAGGGTTGCCTTGGGCGAAGAATTCGGCCTGAAGCCCGGCACGTGGGTGCAGGGGCAGCAGGTGGCGGCCTTGAGAAGGCTCGGCTTCGATGCCGTCCTGGATACAAACTTCACCGCCGACCTGACTATTATGGAAGAAGCCACGGAACTGATCAAAAGGATCAAAGGAGAGGTAAAGAAACCCCTGCCTCAGTTCACTTCGTGTTCACCGGGTTGGATCAAATTCTGCGAATATTTTTATCCCGAACTCATTCCCAATATCTCTTCATGCAAGTCGCCCCAGCAGATGTTCGGCGCGTTGGCCAAGACATACTACGCCAAGGAAAAGGGGATCGACCCGGGAAATATTCTGTCTGTTTCCGTGATGCCTTGCACGGCCAAAAAGTATGAGGCGCAGAGGCCGGAAATGAACGCCAGCGCGGCATACTGGAAGCGCGATAATTTGCGTGACGTGGATGTCGTGCTTACCACCCGGGAGCTTGCCCGGATGATTAAAGAAAAACAGATCGACTTTACTGCCCTGCCCGAGGAGAGTTATGACCAGCTTATGGGTGAAGAAACCGGTGGAGCGGTAATTTTCGGCGCCACCGGAGGAGTCATGGAGGCCGCCGCGCGGACCGCCTACTTCCTTATTACCGGTCAAGAACCCCCCGCTTTATTTTTGAACCTGACGCCTGTGCGCGGCCTTGCCGGGGTTAAGGAAGCGGCGGCGGAAATACCGGGAGTGGGCACGCTCCGTGTTGCTGTGAGCCACGGCATGGCCAACGGCCGAAAAATTCTGGATGCCGTCCGCGAAGGAAAGGCGCCCTGGCACTTTGTTGAATTCATGACCTGTCCGGGAGGGTGCGTCGCCGGCGGCGGGCAGCCCCGCACAGCCGTCCCGCCCACCGACGCCGTACGCGAACAACGCCTTGCCGCGCTCTACAAAGCCGACGCGTCACTGCCCAAGCGCAATAGCCACGAAAACGCAGAGGTGGCGGCGCTCTACCATAATCTCCTGGAACATCCCATGAGTGAACTGGCGGAAGAGCTGCTGCACACAGAGTACCATTCCCGCGCCGACAAGTTGGAACGCCTGTTTGCCAAAGTAGTATAGATGGGAATGTATCTGACTGTTCTTTTTAAATAAGTGGTTAACGAAAGGGTGGTATATATTGACCAGAAATATGGGAGCGCTAGTCGATATCACCAAGTGTATCGGCTGTGAAAGTTGTGTTGTCGCCTGCCGGTTGTACAATGGC
>MVQK01000117.1 GCA_002067515.1 Pelotomaculum sp. PtaB.Bin013
TATTATTATAATTTAAAAAATAATTAATAAAATAACTAGAAAGGATGAAAAAAGCCAACGGTGAACTAACCTCGGGTTAATTCTTAAGGATTAGATGCCGGCAACAAATCGAAACCGATCAAATTCTTCACAAGCCTCACAACCCAATTCTCGTCTTTGCAGGGTAACGAGCCGCATGTTCACTACCAGACTAGTGATTGATACTAAGGCGCATTATTTGTTGTATTTTATACTCACCTCCATTTTAGTAAATACAAAATCAACTAACTAAATGTTGGTGACGTAATGCTACTTTCGCCCCGCTATCACTCCTTAAAATAGCGCTAAAAGCATGTCCAACAATGAGGTTTATAGGACCTCCGATTGTAATTATACTAATTTATTAATTATTATACAATATTTTTTCCCCCAGTAAAAATTTCATCTCCCAACTCAAAATCACCTCTAATGTAATCCAAAGGATACTTATCCACAAATAATGGAAAGCATAACGATGTCAATGATTTTTTTGGGTTTTATATAATTATATCTAATTATTTTGAAGCTGTTTCTTCCTCCCGAACAAAAATAAGCCGCAGCCTTCGCGAGGACGAAAGCTGCGGCTTTCCGCGGTACCACCCCGATTGGTTACATAGAAGCATATTCTCGGGTTCATTGACTATTGACTATTGACTACTGACTACTTATTTATCATCCTTGGCGGCGCGTTTTTCCTCTAAAGCAGCCTTTAACATTTCGCCTATATTTTGCGTGATAGAACCCTGATCGCTGTAGCGGGCAATTAATTTTTGATTGATTCTGCCGGCATTTTTCGAACTTTTAAAAACCCCAAAGTCATCTTGTTTTTCCGGCTGCCGGTATCCGCAAGCCCGGTCCGGACAAACCAGCATCTTTCCCCTTTTGCCGTTTACCAGCAACAAATACTTGCCGCAAAGAGGACATTTGGTTTTTGAGATATTATCGGCTTTATATACAGAAGTATCCGCAATGACGCTTTTCACCAACTCCAGGGCATTTTGCCTGATGCCTGCCATAAAGTCTTCTTTACTGTCCTTGCCCTTGGCGATATTGGCCAGTCTCTGTTCCCACTGGGCTGTTAATTCCGGTGTTTTTAAAGCCGGGGAGACCAGATTTATCAACTGCAATCCCTTAGAAGTAGGAGCCAGTTCTTTGCCTTGCCGCTCAATATAATTATTGTACAGCAATTTTTCGATAATTTCGGCCCGCGTGGCCGGCGTTCCCAACCCGCTTCCTTTCATAGATTCACGCAACTCTTCATCTTCAATAAATTTGCCGGGGTTTTCCATCGCCGTTAGCAGCGTGGCCTCAGTATAGCGGGCGGGCGGCTTGGTTTTTGACTTGTTTATTTTGCAGCTTTTGACTTGTTTTTGCTCACCCTTACTGTACATAGCCAGAGTTTGCTCGGGCAAAACATCGTCATTTGACGCTTCTTTGTCCGCCGTTTTAGCGGATACGGCCCGCCAGCCCGGATCTTTAACCACCTTGCCGCTGGAGTAAAAATGTTCGCCGTTTACCACCGTGGTCAGCGTCGTCTGGCCGTATCGGTAAGGAGGGTATAAAACAGCGATGAACCGCCTGGCGATCAGGTCGTAAAGGTTTTTTTCCTCCGCCGACAAGGCCGCTAGCTGCAGCAGTTGGCCGGTGGGAATGATGGCATGGTGGTCGCTGACTTTGCTGTTGTCCACAAAGCGTTTCGTCGGCTCCAAAGTCTTTTGCAGGAGCGGCTTGACCAGCGCGGCGTACGGGCCGGCGGCAATGCTCCTTAGCCGGGCCGGCAAGGTAGGCACAATGTCTGTGGTAATATAACGGGAATCGGTCCGCGGGTAGGTGACCAGCTTGTGCCTCTCATATAAATCTTGCAGCACGGATAGGGTTTTTTGCGCTGAAAATCCATACCGTTTATTGGCGTCCCTTTGCAGTTCCGTCAGGTCGTAAGCCAGAGGAGGCGGCTCACTTTTGCTCTCTGTGCGGACTTCTTTGATCACCCCCGGGTGACCTTTAATTTTATTGATTATTTCTTCGGCCTTTGGATAGCTGAATATCCTGTTTTTCCCGGCCGGGTCCCGCCAGTCGCCAAAATAGTCCCCGAAGTCCGCCCGGACAGTCCAGTAGTCCACCGGGACGAATTGTTTTATCTCAGCCTCACGGTTCACAATCATTGCCAGCGTGGGAGTCTGCACCCGGCCGGCGGTCAACTGGGCATTGAACTTGCAAGTCAAAGCACGGGTCACATTCAACCCGATCAGCCAGTCGGCCTGCGCCCGGCAAACAGCCGCGTTATACAAATTATCGTAAGCAGGCCCGGCTTTTAATTTGGCGAAACCTTCCCTGATGGCGTCATCTGTCTGGGAGGAAATCCACAAGCGCTTAAACGGCTTCTTCCAGTTGGCCAGAATCATAATCCACCTTGCCACCAGTTCGCCTTCCCGCCCGGCGTCGGTGGCAATCACCAATTCACTGATATCTCCCCGTTTCATCAGATTTCTGACAACCTGAAACTGGTGGGAAGTTTGTCTGATTACTTTTAATTTCATACTGGCAGGAAGCATCGGCAGGTCTTCCAGGTTCCATTGCTTATACTTACTGTCATAATCCTCCGGTTCAGCGAGAGCAACCAGGTGCCCCAGCGCCCAGGTCACTACATATCGCGGCCCTTCCAGAAAGCCCTTATTCTTGCCGGTGCACTTCAACACCCTGGCAATTTCTTTAGCCACGCTGGGCTTTTCCGCCAGAACAAGCGATTTCATTTTATCTCCTCTGTCCTATTAATTAATAATTGCCATACCATTATAGTACAATTGTTCTCCACAAAAAAGCTTAATATTATTATGAAGTTTGCTCAGCCTTCAACTTTTCTTCTTTCCAAGAATGATCGTCAAATCCATGGTAATATTATTTATTCCAATATCAAGAACCTCTTGAATCTTCTCATCCGTGGCTCCCCATGATAAAGGAGTCATTTTTACAAGATGTTCAATATTCTCTTTTACTGCCATGCTATAGAGTACTTGCCGCGCATCCAATATAGTAAAATTATTGCCGAATAGCTCTACAACCCGCTCATTTGAATATGTTTGCTTATCAGTTTTATCATAAAAAGCGCTTCTCAGTTCTTTAAGATAATAATTTCCCGGAACGACCTTGACGAGTATTCCATCCTCTTTAATAATCCTATTAAATATAATCACTCATTCTTAACAATCTGCTATTCATATTTCTTAACCAGCAGGCTGGCGTTCTGTCCTCCAAAGCCGAATGAATTGGACATAGCTACTTGTACCTTTTTCTGCCTGGCGGTGTTGGGCACGTAATCCAAGTCGCACTCCGGGTCGGGATTTGAATAATTGATTGTTGGAGGGATCAAGTCTTCCCGAATGGCTTTCACACATGCGATAAGTTCGGTTACTCCGCCGGCGCCCATCAAGTGTCCGGTGGCTCCTTTGGTGGAACTGACCGGTATCCGGTAGGCCCTCGGGCCGAAAACTTCTTTGATCGCCTTGGTCTCCACTTGATCACCCAAGACAGTTGATGTACCATGCGCGTTGATATAATCCACTTCTTCCGCCGAAATGCCGGCGCTCTCCAGGGCTTTACGCATGCAGTATATCTCTCCGGCAGCGTCGGGCGCCGGAACAACAGTGTGGTAGCCATCGCCGCAACGGCCGTAGCCGGCCAACTCGGCCAGTACATGCGCCTCCCGCCGCACCGCGTGTTCAAGGGTCTCGATGATCAAGACACCCGCCCCTTCTCCCATAACAAAGCCGTCACGGTCCCGGTCAAACGGGCGGGACGCCTGCCCGGGGTCATCATTGCGGCAAGAAAGCGCTTTTGCCGAGCAGAGCCCGGCGAGCATCAACAGGCAGAACAACGACTCAGCCCCACCGGCAATCACCACATCAGCTTCGCCTCTTTTTAGCATGTGCATGGCATTCCCCACCGCGTCCGATCCGGAAGCGCAAGCAGTGGTTACCGTAAGATTGGGACCTTTAATCCCATAGCGTATCGCCACCTGACCGGCAGCCAAGTTCGTCAGGAACTTAGGCACAAAGTGAGGGCTGATGCGCGAACCGTTCATTAACCTGGCCTGTTCTCCGGCAACGGTGATAATACCGCCTATTGCCGTCCCGAACACCACACCGACACGAAAAGGGTCCTCCCGGGAAAGATCAATCCTGCTGTCCTCAACCGCCATTTGGACAGCTGCCAAGGCAAACTGAATGAAGCGGTCAGTTTCGCGGACAAGCTTAGCCGGCATAAATTCGCCTGGAACAAATCTCTTGACTTCCGCTCCAATCTGACACTGTACCGGCGAAGCGTCCAACAGGGTGAGCCTTTCTATGCCGCACTTTCCCTTGATCAACCCCTCCCAGTAGGCTTCAGTTCCTATACCCAGGGGAGTTACCGCCCCCATGCCGGTAATAACTATTTTATCACACAACTGGGTCCCCTCCTGTTATAGTTAATAAATTTTAATCTTCTATATTAAAGTGACCTTATTTGCCTTTACTTTAATATTTTACCAAAATATAATATAAAATAAAAGCTTGATGGAGAGGGTATCTATGAACAGCATCACTCACACTAATACTTTCAGGGATCTTTTCGAGAACAACTTCACCTATCTCAACGGTTTTTTGCGAAATGTAGGCCGTTTTCCACAAAAGAACGCCCTGACCTGTCCGATAAGAAAAAAAAGCTGGACTTACCTGCAACTCAACGGCGAATGCAACAGGTTGGCCCACGCTCTTCATGCTGACGGGCTTAAAAAGGGTGATGTGGTTGTTTACCAGCTTTTGAATTCAGCTGAATTTATTTTTTGCTACCTTGCGCCTCAAAAAATAGGAGCGGTCAACTGCCCGATCAATTTCCGTCTTTCTCCAGGCGAGACCGCTTATATTCTTGATGAAAGCAAGCCGGCTGTTTACGTTTTCGACGAAGAAATCAGGGACAAGGCTGAGAAAGCCCTGGACATGGCCAGGCACAAACCACGCCGGGTGGTGATGGTGGAATTCCGCGGCAAAGAAAAACCATTTGACGGTTCCATCACCTACAATGAATACGTCAAAGACCGGCCGGAAACCGACCCCGGCATCGCACAACCCACCAGTATATACGATGAAACCACCCGGCTGTACACTTCGGGCACCACCGGCATGCCCAAGGGTGTGCCCTTAAACAATATTAACGAAATATTCACGGCTCATGACGTGATCATGCACTTCCCGCTTAACCAAACGGACAAGACTATGAATATGAGCCCCTGGTTTCACCGCGGAGGCCTGCACTCCGGCGGCCCTTGCCCCACCCTTTACGTGGGAGGCGAGGTGGTGGTGCTGAGGCAATTCAACCCCAGAGTGTGCCTTGACCACGTGGAAAATTACGGCCTCACCTTCCTAATCGGCGCGCCGCCGATGCTGAAGCTGCTGCACGACCTGCAGGTCAAGGAATCCAGAAACCTAAAAACAATTAAAGGAATTGTTACCATGGGAGCCCCCCTGGAAAGGGAAGCCTGCATCAGCTTCCAAAAGGTGCTTACTCCCAATATCTACAACGGTTACGGAACCACGGAAGCCTTCTGGAACACCTTCCTGCGGCCGTTCGACCTGCCGGAGATGGCGGGGTCCGCGGGGCGCTCCTGCACCGACGACGAGGCGGCGGTGGTCAAGGTCTACCCGGACCGGAGAGCCGAGCCGGACGACTTTGTGGCGAAAGACAACCAGGAAGTCGGTGAAATAATCATCAAGTCGTACGCTAAGTGTTCTTACGGTTATTTCAATAGCCCGGCCGAGGAAGAAAGGGTTTTTTACAAGGGGTGGATATACATCGGCGACCTGGGAACCTGGAATGAGGATAATTACATCACCGTGGTGGGAAGAAAGGACGACATGATCATCTGCGCGGGGGAAAACATTCACCCGGTGCAGGTGGAAGAAATACTCAACGAACACCCCAAGGTGAAAGAGTCCGCTGTCGTCGGCGTGCCCGACAAGACGCGCGGTGAAGTAGTGGCGGCCTATGTGATTAAGAATGACCCTTCGCTCACCGCCAAGGAACTCGACGAATACTGCCGCAACCATCTTATGCTGGCGCAATTTAAAAAGCCCAGGTATTACCGGTTTGTGGAAGAATTGCCTTACACGGCGACGGGGAAAAAGATCCATTACAAGGTCAAGGAAACGGCCGTTGAAGACAAGAAAAATGGGTTGCTGGTGAGAGTCTGATAGCAGAGTAGTCAGGAGTCAGTAGTCAGTAGTCAGTAGTCAGAATGAAAACCAGCGAAAACATTTGAAGACTTACTGCTATGTCAGAAGGCGCACTCGTTCGCGCTTGCGGTTTATCGTCTATCCAGGGTGTTTCCGAAGCATGAGACATACGGTTTGTCGCCGCAGTTTCGGCGTGCCGCCTTTTCTATTGCAGCGAATATTGCAGAAGGTTATGTAAACGTTGCAAAGCAAATAAAATCC
>MVQK01000118.1 GCA_002067515.1 Pelotomaculum sp. PtaB.Bin013
GGGTTCGACTCCCCTCTTCGGCACCAAAACTTCCCCGATTCCGAGGATTTTATATTTTAAGGAATTAACTTAGTTTTACAAAGAAAAACAGACACTTTAATTATCGGCTAAATACGGATTTATACTGACTAAACCTTCAATAAACCTGAAATGTTTTTGGTTTAGCGTAAATAAAACTGCTTCGTTAACCAGGGCAGTTGCTGCAATAAGGGCATCCAAGGGGTCCATACCGTGTGAAGCACGGTACGTTGATAATAACTTGCCTGCGGTAACTGCAACTTTCCTATCTACAGGTATGTGTTCAAAGGCTTCGAGTAAATTTCCAATTGCTTCATAACGTTGTTCAGATATTTTAGGAGCAGACAGTAGTTCCATTACCGTGATTGCAGATATTAAGCCCTCAAACACACCGTTTTCGACATTCCGCAATTGTTTCCGGGCTTCAGGTAAGCCTTTCAAATGATCAATAATTATATTAGTATCAAAGACTACTCTCATTGAACATCCAGTCTTCTTCCGGAATCCTTACGGAGTTGTTCAACATAATCTTTTATGTCGTAGTCCAAATCTGATAATAAACCAAATGTCTCGTCAACGATCCCTTTTTTGCTTTTAGCCGACTTGGTTTTTATAATGATTTTTCCTTCTTCGATATAACAAGAAAGGGTATCCCCTTCTTTAATATTAAGGTTGTTTCTTGCCTCTACCGGTATCACTATTTGCCCTCTGGAAGACATTTTGACAGTATACATTTCTTACTCCTTCTTGTAATTATTATTTGTCTTATTTTATCATACATATTATACGCTGTCAATATTTACCTCGCACTTATTACTTTATATAAGAATGTGACTTACTATGTCATCGGCGATTCATAATCATATTCTTTTTTTATAGAACTCCATATTCTCCTTAGCCAATTTCTCTTCCCAAATCATTTGCAACAAAGCCAAATCTTCTTTATAATCGGTTTTCGATTCATCCTTATCGTATTCAAGATTCTCCAGTATTTCAATTGTGAAATTTTCAGAGCCAAAATCAGTCCATTCCTTTTGCAACTCTCTATTTGGATGCATACCACTATTCAATTTAGCCTTAGTGCTATTGATCACACCTCTCAAGTTTTGAGTTGCTTGAATAAAATACTTATTATTAACTTTAGAACGAATTATGAATGCTCCCATCGCCGGTCTCATTTGCTTGTATTGCTGTATTAGTTCCTTTTTTCTCTTTTTGTCCATGGATTAATAACCCATCTCCTTCAATATCCTTGACAAAATATGCAAGCGTTCTCCTAGAAGTTCATCATCATTACTGAGAGCCTGCCTGAATAGGTTAATATCTTCATTGATTTTTTCGTTGTCAGTACAAACAGCCACCGTCATGGCATCACCCTGTATACCAACTCTGTCAATAACGGGGTTTCCGGTATCATAAAACTTCTCGTACCGATAAGCCTCTTGGAAATGAAGTTTTGCCCTGCAAACAAGAATTGCCAGGTCAAGCACACGGTGGAGCGGTAATTCCTCAGACTGCCTAGACCATTTTTCTCCTGTGTGCCGCCATACTTTAGCTGAAATATCCACCTTGCCCCGATCATTCCATTGAGCCAACCCTAATGAAAGACCCTTGGCATCTGAATCGTAAGCATACCTGCCGTCAACATTCTCGTAATTTTCGCAGACAATAACGGGTTTGTGCTTTAAACTAGTAGGTATTTTCATAAATTTACCTCCTGGTATATTCATTAATTTAGTACACTAGTAATTTAGTAACTTTATTGTACTGTCTCTAACTAGCAATGTCAAGATTATTATATTTCCGAAACTACTAATGCCGGGTTGATTTTCATAACCCGGCATTACCTGTCGTTATATTGCTCCAATTAATAATTTGTGGGCATCACGGGTGCAGCCCTGCTTGCAAAATTGGCCCCACTGATAGCCTTGAAGATAAGTTCTCATTATAGATATCGGCACCACTAGCCTTTTCTTCCATTATTAATTTGTCTGCTATTACTGAAATGAATTGCCCATTTGTTGGCTTGCCTCGATCGATATTCATGGTGTATCCGAAAACATTATGAATCATTTTAACGTTCCCTCTGTCGCAAGCCAATTGAATAGCATGTCTTATCGCGCGCTCAACTTTGGAAGGAGTTGTATTAAATCTCTTCGCGACCATTGGATAAAGCTCTTTTGTCAGGGCACCGACTAGACTGGTATTATTATAGGCCATTATTACAGCTTCTCTTAAATAATGGTACCCTTTTACGTGCGCGGGAATTCCCATTTCGTGCATAACATTAGTAACATCTGTATCCAAATCCCTTTTTTTCGTTTGCTGAACATATTGGTGCATACTAAATTCATTTGCAAGTTGACGTATGTGATTAACCAACAGGTTAAAATCGAACGGCTTGAGTATAAAGTAATCAGCGCCAAGATCAACTGAGCGCCGGGTTATGCTTTCCTGTCCAAAGGCAGTTAGCATAATAACTTTTGGTCTTTTACCGATACCGGCTAAATTCTCCAAAACGCCAATACCGTCAAGTTGTGGCATGATAATATCAAGAACCACCACATCCGGACTGTATTCACGAATGAATTCGATAGCTTGCAAGCCGTTATGCGCCACGCCGACAATCTCCAATCCGTTTTGTTGTTCAATAAAACTACTTAATAGCTCGCAGAATTCTCTGTTATCGTCCGCGATCAATACTTTAATACCGCTTTTCATAAATACCCGCCTCCGATATTATTTATCTCTTTTTTTATTATTAGACAGCCGGCAACATATTACCTTCGGGAAATATGTCAATAAATGTTGATACAAAAATTTTGTTTATAAAATCCCTTTTCATCACAGAATAAGAGAAAAACCATATTAGGGCGGTGATAAAATTGAAGGCAACTGGAAATGTGCGCCGTATAGATGAACTTGGCAGAGTTGTGATACCCAAGGAGATCAGGAATACGCTTCGCATTAAACACAACTCACCGTTGGAAATATTCACTGATCACGAGGGTGAGGTGATTCTAAAAAAATATTCGCCGGTAAAAGAGTTGGGATTATTCGCGGATGATTACGCTAAAGCGTTAAACCAATCACTTGGACATATCGCGTGCATAGCAGACAAGGATGCTATTATTGCGGTAGCCGGTACCGAAAATAAGAGACTGCTGAATAAACAGCTCAACCCGGAAATTGAGAAATTCATGGAAGAAAGAAAGGTCCTGCTTCACGCAGAACCCATGGCATTGACTTCGGATGAAAGTGTAACATATATTTCTATCATTACTGCCCCGATAATTGTAGATGGCGACGTAGTTGGAGCCGTAATACTTGCGGCTAACAACCCCGATGTAAAGATGAGTGAACTAGAGCTTAAGATGGCTGAAACAGCAGCAGGGTTTCTAGGAAAACAAATAGAAACATAAAATATTAGGCAACCACTCCTGGCCAAGGTGGTTGCCTTAAATATTTTATGGTAAGTTTATTTTTTCTTTTGCCTTTACAAGCGAAACGATGATATCATTTACTGGTGTGCTTACACCATGTTTCTTTCCCATTTCTACAACGGCGCCGTTTAACGCGTCAATTTCCGTCCTCCTGCCTCTTTGGATGTCCTGAAGCATGGACGGGTGATGTGAAGCGGTGGCTGGTATTAATTTATCATAAAAATCTTTTATATAGGCCTCTGGATCAGGCCACAAGGTCTCCTGCCCCATTTTATCCAGGAGAGAAAATATCTCCCTGACAATACTTTCCATCAACATCCTTGAGTGTTCCGCTTCCGCCAGCTTCCCGTAATTAACCTCAAGGATAGCTCCCATGGAATTCAAAGCTGAATTGTAAATTATTTTACCCCATATATACTTCATTACCTGTTTAGAAAACCTGGTGGGGATCCCCGCTTCCCTAAAAATACTTACAAACTTCTCCATTTTATAGCGGTCAATCAAGTTTTTCGGTGATCCTAGGATAACATCATCGGCGATGACCGTTACTTTCGACGTGCCTGGTCCGGTTGTTTCCGCGCCGAAAATTACCCTCCCAAGGATCAACCGGTCCTCAGGGATATGTTTGGCTGCTGCTTCTAAATTACCATAGCCGTTTTGGGCAAGAACGACATATGTGTCAGGTGACAGGACCCTGGCTATTTCCGCGGCTACCTCTTCCGTGTCATATGATTTAACTGTAGCTATAACAAGGTCGAAATTGGTTCCTCTGATTTTATCCACACCGGTTACTACTTCATCTAACATGGCATGGTGTTCGCCCCAGATTCCAGTAACCCGCACGCCCTTACTCCTAACTGCTTCCTGGACAGGCTTTCTCGAAAGGCCGATTACTCTGTGTCCTTCTTCCTTTAGGAAACACGCATAGACAGTGCCTAGGGCGCCAAGTCCAAAGATTAGTATATTCATCCTTGCTCTCCTCAAATTTAAGCAATCACCAATAAAACCATTATTTAGATGATTACTGAGTTCAAATTATATCACGGCTCTACGATTTCAGAGTAGTATTCCACGGTTAACCTAGAAATCCTTTTTTCAAAAATTAAAATAGCCCCGCCATAGAGGCGAGGCTGCCGGGATATAACATGATTATTGAGTTGTACCACTGCTTTCAGTGCTTGTTTGGGTCGTTTCGCTGTCTTCCCCTGAGTTATCGATAACCCTTTCCATTATTGTCGACATTTCCGCCCGTGTAATAGCGCTATTGGGATTAAATTTCCCATCAGGGTTTCCTAAGATAATACCCTGCTGATAAAGAGCCATAATATAACCGGCGTCTTCTTGCGAAATTAAGATTTTATCGTTAAAAGGCATGTCAGACGTATCAACCGGCTGCAGTTTTATTGCTTTGGCAATCATAACGGCTGCTTGAACCCTGCTGGCTTGGACACTGGAATGGAACCGGTTTAAATTAATTACGCCGTTGTAAACAGCCTCACAAACAGATACCTTTGCCCAATCCGGAACACCAACAAGGTCATTCTCGGTTAAATCATTCGCCTGTGGAACTTCATCATAATTAGAGATTCGCGCTGCCAGGGCAACAACTTCAACCTGTGTAATCGGGTCATCCGGGCGGAACGTACCATCTCCATCTCCTTTAAAAACACCGATAGCCGACATCTTTAGAATGGCTGACTTTGCCCAATGCTCTTCAATGTCCTTGAAATTATTCTTCAGTTCAAGATCTTTATCTTTAACCGCATTTAAATTATCCTTTAATTGACCTGAAGCCTTATTTTTTACGCTTATTTTCACGCTGGTTTTATCGCTTGCGGTACCGGCCTTATCGATTGTAACACTGCTTGCTTTATCACCTGCAACACTGGCATTATCACTTGCAACGCTTGCTTTATCTGCCCCTTTGTTAGCCACACCCCCTGGTTTAGCCCAGGATACTCCCGCGGATAATACTACTACCAGTAATAGTGTGACGATAAAAAATAACTTTTTCAACGCAATTTCCCCCTTTATTTTAGTCTTACTTAATTATACGTGTAAAATAGTATTTTTAGCGGGTAATATAGTACTATTTTCCACCATGACTTTAGACCCAATTTAATATATATAACGCCCTGGAATAAACCCAAGGCGTTATAGGAACCATAATCTGTTATTAAAGTTAATCTAACATTTTATTTACATTCTTGCTATAATAGTAGTAATATGAATAAAATTTAGTAAATAATTATTTTACACAAATTGGTTTGTTATATAACTGGTTATTTAAATCGATACGCAAGGGTGATTTTTCTGCATAAATACATCTTAAGTTTAACTATATTATTTTTAGCGTTGGCTTCCATAACTTACGGCGTGTGGCGAGGTGAAAATATCGAGGTATTGATGAAGGCAATTAACCTTTGTCTGGAGTGCATAGGCATTGGTTAGTATTAAACGGCGACTAGTTCAACTGGCGGCTGCCTTTGCATTTAACAGCCATGTGGCAGGTTTCTTCAGGGGTACGATATACCGGGGAAACTTAAAACAAGTCTGCCTGCCGGTATTAAACTGTTATTCCTGCCCGGGCGCCATAGGGTCTTGTCCGGTCGGCTCCCTGCAAGCGGTAGCTTCTTTAAGCACATTTTACTTTTCTTTTTATGTTACCGGTTTTCTGGCGCTGGTGGGAGTTTTTACAGGCAGGTTGGCCTGCGGCTGGTTGTGTCCATTCGGGTTAATTCAAGAACTGCTCTATAGAATTCCTTCACCCAAGTATTTATTGCCTGACTGGACTCGTTTTGTCAAATATTTTATATTAGTTATTCCTGTTCTTTTGCTGCCGCCCATGTTTGCCGGTGATATTAATCCGGGTACTCCTTTTTTCTGCAAGTGGCTTTGCCCCGCGGGAACGTTGGAAGCAGCTATCCCGCTTTCCGTCACAAACTCCGGCATCCGCGGCGCCCTGGGATGGCTTTTCACCTGGCG
>MVQK01000119.1 GCA_002067515.1 Pelotomaculum sp. PtaB.Bin013
ACACCCTGCCCGGAAATGGATGTCCTTTTGAACGGTTGGTTGATTTACCAGACTCTTAGCTGCAGGATGTGGGCAAGAGCTGCTTTTTACCAAGCGGGAGGCGCGTATGGTTTTCGCGATCAACTGCAGGATTCGCTTGCCCTCTTGCACACCCGCCCCGATCTTACACGGGCGCAGATTTTGATGCACGCGGCGCGTCAATATGAGGAAGGCGATGTTCAGCACTGGTGGCATGAGGAGACGCGGAGCGGCATCCGCACAAATTTCTCCGACGATTTGCTGTGGCTGCCCTATGCCGCCGGACGCTATGCGGAGCATACGGGGGACAACAGTTTGTTTGACGAGATGGTGCCGTTTCTTCATGGTGAACCTTTGCGGGAAGGTGAACATGAGCGATACGAGCCAGCCCAAATTTCTAACCGTAACGGCAGCATTTTCGAACATTGTCTGTGTGCCATCGACAGGGTTTTGCGGCGCCTTGGCGAGCACGGGCTGCCGCTGATTGGAACCGGTGACTGGAATGACAGTCTGAACCGTGTAGGCGCTGAAGGCCGCGGGGAGAGCGTGTGGTTAGGCTGGTTTCTTTGTGAAGTACTGGATATGTTTACGGATTTGTGCCGGCAGCGCGGTGATGCTGAGCAGGCGGAACACTATAAAAAGGTACGTGAACAACTTGCTTTGTCACTTAATGAGCACGCTTGGGACGGGCAGTGGTACCGGCGGGCTTTCACAGATGCCGGGCAGTGGTTAGGTTCAATTTACAATGAGGAATGCCGGATCGATGCCATCGCCCAGTCGTGGTCGGTCATCTCAGGAGCAGCGCCACATGATCGGGAACTGCAGGCCATGTGCTCATTCGACCGCGAGCTCGTGGACAGGGATAGTTCAGTCGCGCGTCTCTTAACCCCGCCGTTTGACCGGACGGATCCCAACCCCGGCTACATACAGGGCTATCCGCCCGGAATTAGGGAGAATGGGGCTCAATATAACCACGCCATCATCTGGAGCGTCATTGCCTGGTGCAAACTCGGCAGAGGAGACAAAGCTATCGAATTGTTTCAGATGTTAAATCCATTGAATCACACAAGTACGCCTAATGAAGCGCGGCATTATGCCGGCGAACCGTATGTTATGGCGGCGGACGTTTACACGGCGGATCCGCTTAAGAGACGCGCCGGCTGGACATGGTACACCGGCGCCGCCGGTTGGATGTATCAAGCCGGAATTGAGTGGATTCTGGGTCTTCGCCGCCGTGGCAAACGGTTATACATTTGCCCGTGCATACCGGAAGAGTGGCCGGGGTTTTCCGTCGAATACCGTTTTGGTAGCGCAAACTACTTTATTACCGTCGAAAATCCTTCGCGCAAGTCGGTCGGAGCAACAACTCTGACCATAAATGGACGGGAAGTTCCTCTCGCCGGGCAAGCTGTGAAGGAGGGTCCTTCATTAGAATTGAACGATGACGGACAGGTCCATCATGTCGTTCTGGTGTTATAGGCTGTACGGCATTGAACAGGGACGTATATTGTCCAAAAGTGGCGTTCTAGTTCAGTGTTTCATAATATAAGAAAACTACATTTATATCACTCTTGCCAACTAGGTTATAATACTGGGATCGTGAAATAAAACTTTGCGGAGATATTTATGCACAGAGTTATTTATTTGTTAAATGTCAATAAAAACGAACTAAGTTTGGTAAACGTTATTATGATCGCCTTAGGAGGTGTCATTGGCGCAGGGATTTTCGTAGCCAGCGGAATCCCCATTAATATAGCCGGTCCCGGAGCAGTTCTGGCGTATATCGCCGGTGCTTTGGTAGTAATCCCGATCATGTTATATACTTCTGAGATGGCTGCCGCGAAACCCTCCAGCGGTGGCTTTAGCGTTTACGCTCATGAATACCTGGGTCCTATGATGGGATTTGTTACCGGGTGGATGTACTGGTCCTCTGGAATATTAAGCATGGCTACCGAAGTAACGGCGGCCGCCCTGGTCACTCACTGGTGGTTTCCCTCCTGGCCTTTATGGATTTTTAGCCTAATTTATTCCTTGTTAATAACAATCCTCAATTTCATGGACATACGAGGTTTTAGCAAGGTAGAAGGTTTGCTTGCCCAAATCAAAGTAATTGCGTTGCTCCTGTTCATTGTTCTGGGGTTGTTATTTATAAAGGGGTGGTGGCCCGGAGTTCTTGCAACCGGTACAGTCAACTATTTTCAATGGGGCGGTTTTTTACCCGGGGGCTGGATTGGAGTCTATTCTTCCATGCTGCTGGTGATATTTTCCTACGCGGGGATGGCTGTTATCGGTATGATTTCCACCCAGGTCCGTAATCCCGGCAAAACTTTATGGCGGGCGGTAATGGCAAGCGGGCTGACCGCCATGATTTTATATGCCGGAACCATTCTGGTGATAACCGGAATCATGCCATGGCAAACGGTACCCACCGACTCCAGTCCGGTGGTGGCGGTATTGCAAAAACTGGGGGTCACTTTTGCCGGCAGCTTGTTAAATGCTATTGTCCTTATCGCCGTCCTGTCCTGCATGAACACATCCATGTTCGGAGTGTCCAGAATGCTGCAATCTTTAGCCGCACGTAATGAAGCGCCCCATTTTCTATTAAAAATTGACAATAAAGGCAGGTCTATTCCTGCTATAACCATAACCAGTTCATTCTTAGGGTTAGCGATTTTACTGGCTTATGTTTTGCCTCATAAAGTGTTCATTTACGTAGCGAGCGCAAGCGGGTTTATTGCCTTGTTCAACTGGACGATTACCACTTTAACCTATCTGCGCTTTAAGAGACATTCCCCTAAAATCAAACAGCCGTTTGTATTATGGGGTTACCCTTTTCTCCCTTATTTATCATTGTTCTTATTGTTTCTCACTGTGGCGTCTATTCCTTTGGTGACACAGCAATTGCCAAGCATGATCACCGGCATTGTATTGGTATTTCTTTATAGCGGAATCTACATGGTTTTCATTAAAAAATAAACGGTACTGTTTAAAGACAAGAAGATGTACTAAAATAATAAATAACATGGGTAAGCACTTGTACCAGGGTAGGGGCCATGTTAGTATTAGCTCTCCGGAGGTTTAATATAATGCGGGATGTCTACCGGGTGATAGACGCTAATTTAAACCGGCTCAGAGAAGGCTTACGAGTTCTGGAGGAGATAGCCCGCTTCATCCTTGAAGATGCGGAAATGACGGCTAAAATAAAGGACACACGTCATAGGGTTACTGCCGTTATTGGAGAATTGTCCGGGGGAATGCTTGAGTTGATTCAGGCGAGGGACGCGGCGGGCGATGTCGGAGCAATTTCCTGGACGCCTGGTGAAAATACCAGGGGTGATTTAATATCTCTTACCGCGGCGAATTTTAAACGCGCTCAAGAGGCTGCGCGCGTGCTTGAGGAATTTTGCAAACTCATCGCGACGCAAGCGGCAAGAGAATTCAAGAAAATACGTTTTGAAATTTACGAAATCGAACTGGACATGCTTAAAAAAATGTCTTGAGGGATCCGCATGAGTATATCTGATTTGGGTGAATTCGGATTAATTGATATATTAACTCGCGGTTTCACTTATGGAACGGGAGTTATCAAAGGAGTGGGCGACGACACCGCCGTGCTTGCAGTGAACGGGGATAAATGGCTCCTGTTTACTACAGATATGATGGTGGAAGGAATACATTTTTCTTTGGATTACTGTACACCAGGACAAGTAGGCGGGAAGTTGCTGGCGGTGAATGTCAGCGATATCGCCGCTATGGGGGGCCGCCCAACTCATGCGCTGATATCTGCGGCTATACCTCCCCAATTGAATACGTCAGTAATGAATGAACTATACCAGGGTCTAAAGGAGGCTGCCCAGGAATACGGGGTCAACCTCGTTGGGGGAGATACGGTGAGCAACCGTGAGCGCCTGGTGCTTAATTTAGCCTTGCTTGGCGAAGTTGAGGTGGGAAAGGCGGTGTATCGCGACGGCGCGCGTCCTGGGGATTCTATCTATGTTACCGGCACACTGGGTGCCTCCGCGGCAGGCCTTTACCTGTATCAAAACCCTGATTCGCAGTGTTCGCCGCGATCAGTTGATTATTGTCGGCTGGCGCACGCCGTTCCCAAGCCCAGGTTGGACGCGGGCAGTTTTCTGGCCTCTTATGGTGTCACTGCGATGAACGACATCAGTGACGGTCTTGCCAGTGAAATGCATGAAATATGTAAATCCAGTGGTGTTGGTTGTTTAATCAGGGAAACTTGCCTGCCGGTTGACCCACGTGTTAGGGAAGTAGCCGCTTGCGCAGGGCTTGACCCGGTTAATTGGGCTCTTTTCGGCGGTGAAGATTTTGAGCTGGTTTTTACAATTAGCCCGGATGCTCAGGAGAAAATGAAAAGTGCTGCAAGTGCGGCGGGAATTGAAGTATACCATGTAGGTGTAATAACCAGATTATCTGAAGTCGTTCTGGAAAAAGACGACGGTGCGGTTGTTCCACTGCGGCGTGGCGGTTATGATCATTTTTCTAAATAACACCTGCTTTTCATTGGTTGACAAAAGTAATTCTTTAATCTATAATTTGCTAAATCCTAAAATTAAATATAGCTGCTAGGGGTGCCGCAAGGCTGAGAGAGAGTATTCTCAACCCTTTGAACCTGATGCGGGTAATGCCGTCGTAGGGAAGCGTAAGCTGTGTATGTATTCGATTAGCACAGTAATAAACTACTTACCTGCGGAGTAAGTAGTTTTATTGTTATATGGGGGTGTTAAGTTGTGAAGATAATTTTGAACGGGAAAGAAGATATTTTACCTGAGGGTATTACCGTGGCAGGATTGATTTCTCTTAAAAAAATTAACCCGGACACCATTATTGTGGAATACAATTATGAATTGGTGAAAAGTGAATTATGGCCGGATATCTTTTTAAAAGAAAATGACCGGTTGGAAATTTTGAGATTAGTGGGGGGAGGTTGACATAGTGGAAGACGTTTTAAGGATCGGAGGACAGGAATTAACCAGCCGGTTATTTCTAGGAACCGGCAAGTTTTCTCCAAATAGCTTGATCCCCGAGGCCGTACGTTCATCAGGCGCGCAAGTGATCACCGTGGCGCTCAGGCGGGTCGATCAAGGTAGTGAAGAGGAAAACATCGCCTCGTTTGTTCCCGGCGACTGTATCATGATGCCTAACACATCCGGAGCGAGAAATGCCGGAGAAGCGGTGCGTATCGCCAGGCTGGCCCGGGCGGCGGGGTACGGCAACTGGGTAAAGATTGAAGTGATCACTGACAACAGGTATTTGCTGCCGGACAACTTCGAAACGATAAAGGCGACAGAAATCCTGGCAGCCGAAGGGTTTGTGGTTCTTCCATACATGAGCCCGGATCTGGTTGCGGCAAAGAAATTGGTTGAAGCCGGCGCGGCGGCGGTCATGCCTCTGGGCGCTCCCATCGGCAGCAATCGCGGTTTAAAAACAAGAGAACTGGTGCGGATCCTAATTGAAGAGATACAGTTGCCCGTTATTGTTGACGCGGGGATTGGCCGCCCGTCGGAAGCGTCGGAAGCTATGGAGATGGGGGCGGCTGCGGTGCTGGTTAACACGGCTGTTGCCACGGCAGGCGACCCGGTGGCAATGGCCCGCGCTTTTGGCCTGGCTGTTGAAGCTGGGCGTACGGCATACCTGGCCGGGCTTGGCGCAACGCGGCAGTACGCCAGTGCTTCTTCGCCCCTTACCGGCTTTTTGAGTGATTAAGAAGAGAGATGATTTTATGAGTTTTTATATCGCGCGCAAGAATTATGAAGAGTTTGATTTTAATGGATTTTTCAAGTGTGTCAGTGATGAGGACGTGGAAAGAGTACTAGAGAAGAACCGTCTGACTGAAATAGATTACCTTACATTGTTATCCCCCAGGGCTGAGGGTCATTTGGAAAAAATGGCCCAAAAGGCCCACAGACTAACAGTGCAGCATTTCGGGAAGGTGATGCTGCTCTATACTCCGCTATACCTGGCCAACTATTGTGTCAACCATTGTATTTACTGTGGTTTCCGGGTGCACAGCGGGCTGGAAAGAAAAAAGCTCTCCCTCGACGAAGTAGAGGCGGAAGCTGAAATGATTGCCGCGACCGGACTGAAGCACATCCTCATCCTCACCGGTGAATCGAGGAAAAAGTCGCCGGTTAAGTATATCCGGGAATGCATTGAAGTCCTGAAGAAATACTTTACCTCTATCAGCATAGAAATATATCCGCTGGAGGAACAAGAATATGCTGAGCTGATTTCCGCCGGGGTGGATGGGCTAACCATTTACCAGGAAGCATATAATGAGAAAGTTTACGCGGAAATCCACCCGGCCGGGCCAAAACGGAACTACCGCTACAGGCTGGAAGCTCC
>MVQK01000120.1 GCA_002067515.1 Pelotomaculum sp. PtaB.Bin013
GGGTGAGAAATCTGGCCCGCGCCTGCGCCCAGGCTTACGTGGAACAGCGGGAAGCGATGGGCTATCCGCTGCTGAAAAAGGAGGGGGCGTGAGCACATGGCTGGCAATGCGAAGGATTTTTTATTGGAGATTGGGGTCGAGGAAATGCCCGCACGGTTTTTGGATCCCGCCCTGGCCGAGTTGAAAGAACTGGCGGAGGGGGCTCTTCAGGAGCATCGTTTGGGCTTCAAAGAAGTGAAAACTTACGGTACGCCGCGGCGGCTGGCCCTGTTCGTGGAAGGGCTGGCGGAAATCCAGGAGCCGCTTGAAAAAGAGATAAAAGGACCTGCCGCGAAAGCAGCCTTTCACCCGGACGGTTCTCCGACTAAGGCTGCGGCCGGCTTTGCGAAAAGCCAGGGAGTATCCGTTTCAGACCTGGTTAATAAAACTGTCGGAAAAGTTGAATATGTGTTTGCCGTCAAGCGGGAGGCCGGGCGGCAGGCTTTGGCGGTGCTGGCCGAGGTGGCGCCCGCATTGGTTGCCGGGCTTCATTTCCCCAAGCCGATGCGCTGGGGTGAACTGGAAATCCGTTTTGCCAGGCCAATCCGGTGGATCGTTTCGCTGCTTGGTGATGAGGTGGTGGAATTTGAATTCGCCGGATGTCAATCGGGGCGGACTACCGCCGGGCACCGTTTTTTATGCCGGGAACCGATAGAACTGGAAAACGCGGCTCAATATTTTGGAAAAATGCGCAATGCTTACGTGCTGGTTGATCAACTGGAGCGGAAGGAGGACATCCGGCGCCAGGTAAGGGAACTGGCCGCGTCGGCGGGAGGAACTATAGAGGAAGACGAGGAGCTGCTCAATGAGGTAAATAACCTGGTAGAATACCCGACCGCCTTAGCCGGGGAGTTTAGTGCGGAATATTTAAAGCTGCCCAAAGAGGTGCTTGTTACCTTGATGCGGGAACACCAGCGCTATTTTCCGGTCGCCGCGGCTGACGGCAGCCTGCTGCCCAAGTTTATCGCCGTGCGGAACGGGGGAGCGAATCATTTGGATATCGTCAGGGCTGGCAACGAGAAAGTTTTACGCGCCCGCCTGGCTGACGCGGACTTTTTCTTCCGGGAGGACTTGAGATCACCGCTGGTTGAAAAAGTGCCGGCTTTGGAGAAAATTGTATTCCAGGAAAGTCTGGGCAGTGTCTATGACAAGGTCGTCCGGATCAGCGCCAACGCTGAGTACCTGGCCGGCGCGCTGGGTGTAGGTGAGCAGGATGGCAAGCGCGTCTTGCGGGCAGCCTACCTGGCCAAGGCCGATTTGGTGACAAACATGGTTTACGAGTTTCCCGAGTTGCAGGGGATTATGGGCCGGGAATACGCCGAGCGCTCCGGGGAAGAGCAGGGCGTGGCAGCTGCCGTCTTTGAGCATTACCTGCCCCGCTTCGCGGGTGACGATTTGCCCCGCTCCATACCCGGCAAAATTTTAAGCATCGCGGACAAGATAGATAATATCGTGGGGTGCTTCGCCATAGGCATTCAGCCCAGCGGGTCGCAAGATCCGTATGCTTTGCGCCGTCAGGCGTTGGGCATCAGTCATATTCTTCTGGCGGGGGGGATAGACCTTTCGCTGAAACAATTAATCGCGAGCGCCTATCAGTGCTACGAGGGTAAAGTTCAGCTTAAGCTGAGCCTGGAGAAAGTGACCGAAGAGGTAACCGAATTCTTTGGACAGCGGCTTAGAGGCATCCTGGAGGAGCGGGGTTTCGCGTACGACACGGTCGAGGCGGTTCTTGCCTCCGGTTATGATAATTTCAGCGACGTGGCGCTCAGGGTGGAGGCTTTGACGGAGCTGCGTCCCGACCCGGCTTTCAACAATTTGCTGACGGCTTTCGTCCGTGCGAACAACCTGTCCAAAAAAGCCGGGACGGATCAAGTGGTCCGGTCACTTTTAGCGGATCCTGCAGAGATTGAGTTTTACAATCGCCTGTGCAGCGTGCGTGATCAGGCGGGAGAGTACCTTGCTTCCGGAGATTACCGTTCATTACTGGCGGCCATCGCCACCTTGCAGGAGCCGGTGGACAAGTTTTTTAACGCGGTGATGGTGATGGTGGATGACGAGCAAGTGCGCGAAAATCGCCTGGCTTTGCTTAAAAGTCTTGCGTCGCAAGTAAAGCAGGTGGCTGACTTAAGCAGGATAGTAGTGGAATCAAAATAATTCATAGGATAAATACTTGCAAAGCCAAGGAGTGCGACAGGAAGGTTCTCTAATGTCGCACTCTTTTTCTTATATGGTAAGGGGCAATACCAAAATTCCTCCCCTGCTGAAATAAACAAAACGCTAGCTGAACTAAGAAACAGCTTGAGAATGAAAAAGAAACAAAATTTAGCATTAAAAGTCTAGCGTAACGTTTGACTGTACGCTATGTTGGTTATATAGTAAGTATATTAAAGAAGATAAAAAAATTCTGAGGTGATTCCATTGGGGAGTTATTGAAATATAAAATTGGAAAAATCGCCGAGTTGGCAGGGGTTAGTAAAAGGACAGTTGATTATTACACAAATTTGGGCCTGTTAGAGCCTGTAAGATCAGAAAGGAACTATAGGTATTATTCTGAAGAATCCTTGATTAGGCTTAAATTAATTGAAGGTTTGAAAGAGAAAAGGTTAACATTGGAGGAGATTAAGGAGCGTTTGAGTCTCCTGGATGGCAATTTGGGGGAAGCAAGGAAAGGGAACAAAGGCAGGCCAAATGATATTGATTCCATAATAGAGCAAGTCAAACAGTTTGAAAACCAACTTACCCAGCTGCAGCCTGCCGTGGTATCCAGCCTGGGGCCGGAGCAAGCTGCTGTGTTGACTAAACAAATGTTTCTGCAAAGTATTATGATAGTCAATTCTTTATTGATGTATATTAATGATTTAATGCCCTAGATAAACCTCCTTTTTTGTATAAATGCAATTTGAAAGGAATGTGCTAGATAGCATAGTATCTTACGGCAGGCCCGGCTTCGGCGGCTTTATCGGCGGCATGGTGATGGGCCTGCTGGGCGCAGCAATGCTGGCCGAATTTTAGTAATTTAAAAACTATTAGAGGTGGAGGTCTAAATGAACACCATAAAAGTATGGTTATTGATGGGTACGCTTTCTGTTCTGCTTGTGTTAATGGGCAATGCCATTTGCGGCCGCTCCGGAGCAATGCTGTTTTTCCTGATAGCAATGGGGATGAATTTCTTCGGCTACTTTTACAGCGATAAAATTGCCATAAAAATGACTCGCTCATATCCGGTTTCTGAGGCAGAGGCTCCTGATCTTTATGATATAGTAAAGAAACTATCGCAGCGGGCAGGCATTCCTATGCCAAAGCTTTATGTAACGCCATCCCACCAGCCCAACGCCTTTGCCACAGGCCGCAATCCCTCCCATGCGGCGGTAGCCGTTACGGAAGGCATCATGCATCTATTAAACCGTTCCGAGCTTGAAGGCGTGTTGGCTCATGAGCTTGCCCATATCAAAAACAGAGACGTCCTGGTAGGCACCATAGCCGCAGCCCTGGCCGGGGCCATAACCATGATGGCCAATATGCTGCAATGGGCTGCTATATTTGGCATGGGCGGAAGCAACGACGAAGACGAGGGTGGCGGTAGTATGGCAGGTGGCCTGATCATGGCCATCATCGCTCCCTTAGCAGCCACGATTATTCAGTTGGCCATCTCCCGTTCCAGGGAATACATGGCCGATGCAACCGGCGCCAGTATAGCCGGATCACCCGCCGGCCTGGCGAATGCGCTTCTAAAATTAGAGTCAGGAGCACACCGCATACCAATGCAGGTTAATCCCGCCGCTTCACACCTTTTTATCGTGAATCCGTTTTCAGGTGCTTCTCTGATGAAGCTTTTCAGCACGCACCCGCCCATTCAGGAAAGGGTAGAGAGGCTCCGGAGAATAAGTCTGTAAGTAATAAGAATAATTTATCTGTAACTACAATATAAATTAATCAGTTATTGATTAATTTATAAGGGAGTGGTTTCTTTTTTATGGACCCAGCGGACCCTAGCAGGTTAAAGAATGGTGTTTTATCTAATCTAGGTCTGTTTATCGTTAAAGGTTCGGTTGCGTTATCTTGCGGCAGTGCGGCAATATATGCTTCTACCCTGTATTCCTTAAGCAACACTTTAAATGACGTTTTTTCCCTGCTTGGACTAAAAATGGCCTCCCGTCCGGCGGATGCCGAACATCCTTTTGGATACGGCAAAGAGTTATATTTTTGGTCATTCATTGCCGCGGTGTTTATGCTGGGTTTTGCCAGTATGGGCGCTGTCGGCAGGGGTCTTAAACAAATTAAAGAACAGTATGTGATAACTTCAGACATTTTACCGGTTTTAGCCCTGGCAATAGCTTTTCTCTATGAGTGTTTTCTTCTCAAATCAGCACTTGCCCGCAGTGTGCCTAAAGAGGTTCAAGATAGTGATTACATACTGAAAAACTATATCCGTTTGTTTAAAAGAAATACCAACCCCACCAATCAGATAATGGTCCTGCAAAGCACTGCAGCAGTAATCGGAACCGGGGTGTCTCTCAGTGCAACGCTTATTGCCAGTTGGACAGGCAGCTATCTGTTTGACGGACTTGCTTCAATCTGTGTGGGACTTCTGTGCGGCAGTATGGCCTTGATACTTGCTTTCCAGTTAAAAGAGCTGATCATTGGCTGCTCAGCCTGTCCGGATACTGTACGGTTAATTAATAATCTGGCTATGCAGGTGCCCGGTGTGACAGATGTCCCTAAAATAAAAACCATGTTTATAGGATCTCATTCATTGTTGGTTAACATGGAGATCAAGGTAAAAAGCGGCCTTGATATAGAATCTATAGAGGATATTAATGACGAAATAGAAAAAATTATTAAAATTAATCTGGGTAGTGTCAGACACATTAATATTGAAACATTCGCAGACGATATGGTTCAGGATTGGAAAAGAAAAACCGATTTTTATTTTAAATCAAAAACTGTAAGTGAGGTTATGTAATTAAAGAACCTGCTTCTTTTGGAGCAGGTTCTTTCCCATGACGAAAGGCGGTGCCACTCCTTGCATTCTACGGGCTATAAAGCCTTATGGATTGCCTTATTTGCCAACCTGTCTGTTTTTTTAACAAAAGCTATTGCTGCCTGGGTCGGTAATAGTGCGGCCATGTTTTCTGAAGCTCTCCACTCGCTGTCGGACCTGGTTAACAGCATCTTCCTGCTCGTCGGCATGAAGCTGGCATCACGGCCGGCGGACATGGAGCACCCCTTCGGTTATGGTAAAGAAGTATACTTTTGGTCGTTTATTGCTTCAGTATTTATGTTTGGTGTCACCAGTATGGGTTCTATAACCAGAGGCTACCACCAGATAATTGACCCTCACCCCATTGAGGCTGTAGAACTCCTGGTCATCGCTTTATCCCTTGCTGCATTATTTGAAATGTACGCTGTCAGGGCGGCCATGAGTGCAGTTTTAAATGACGTCGGTGTACAAGCAAGAGGGTTCAAAGCCATAGCGGCTTCTTTTAAAAATATCAACAATGTGGCCAACCCGGCAGTGAAGTTTGTTTTTTATGAAGACTTTGCGGCTTTGGTTGGAGTAGTCATAGCATTGATTGCAGTAGCCATAAGCAAGGTTACAAATAACATAGTTTACGACGGTGCCGCCTCAATTATAATCGGAATCATATTGGGTGTAATGGGCGTCATGCTGGCCTATGAGAACAGGGATATGATTATCGGCAGGGCGGCTCACCCCAATATAGTAAGGAGAATCGGCGACATTGCCATGAGAGTTCCAGGCGTTACTGATGTCCAAGAGATAAAAACAATGTATATTGGAGCCCATTCCCTGCTGGTTAACATGACCATAGAGACCAAGCCCAAGCTTAGCATTGAATATGCTGATGATATAGTTGCAGAGGTGGAAAAAAGGATTGTCAAAAGACTTAATATTGTAAAGGAAATCAATATAGAAGTTGTCGCTGACGACAAAATTTCCGACTGGCAGAAAAAAAGAACAGAACTGAATGAGCTGGATAAACATTAGTTTTATTTTTTCCGCCGGGGTGTTATTTTTCTGATAAAGAAAGGTTGAACTGTTTCCTGCGGTAGTATAATATATGAGTCAGTTAGTTTATCAACATTTTATGCTCTCAAGGGGCGATTGTTTTGGAACTATCCAGGCGGCAAAATGCTATTTTAGAGATCGTTAAAAGCATGGGGCCGATCACCGGCGAACAGATTGCCGAAAAGCTTTCTCTGACCAGGGCTACCTTAAGGCCGGATTTGGCTATCTTGACCATGTCAGGACTGCTTGAGGCGCGTCCCAGAGTCGGGTATTTTCATAGCGGCAAGTTTCCGCACCA
>MVQK01000121.1 GCA_002067515.1 Pelotomaculum sp. PtaB.Bin013
CGCTGCGGGAAAGTGAAGAACGTTATTGTCTGTTGTTTAATAACAGTATTGACGCAGTCCTGCTCGCCGATCCTGGTGGAGGCGTTTATGCTGCCAATCCTGAAGCGTGTCGTATTTTTGAAAGAACAGAAGATGAGCTCTGTCAGTCCGGTATAGATTGTATTATCGATACAACCGATCCAAGTTATTACGCCGTGTTGAAAGAGTGGAACCGTACGGGGAAATTTAAAGGTGAGCTTACTTTGAAGCGTAAAAATGGCGCTATATTTACCGGTGAGATTTCCAGTGCCATATTTAAAGATAAAAATGGTCATTATAAAACAAGTATATTCATTCGTGACATCACTGAACGAAAACAGTTAGAAAAAGAAATGGCCCGTCTGGACCGGTTGAACCTGGTAGGAGAAATGGCTGCCGGCATCGGCCACGAAATTAGGAATCCGATGACCACTGTGCGCGGATTTTTACAAATGCTTGAAGGAAAACAGGATTGCAGTAAGTATAAAAAATATTTTAATTTAATGATATCAGAACTGGACAGGACAAATACAATTATAACAGAGTTTCTCTCCTTGGCAAAAAATAAGACGGTTGAATTAAAGCCACAAAACATTAACCATATTATCCAGGCTTTATTCCCTTTAATCGAAGCTGACGGTATGATTACAGATAAAAATATTGAAATAGAGACTTCGGAAGTGCCTGATATTGCGCTGAACGAAAAGGAAATACGCCAGTTGATCCTCAACCTTGTGCGTAACGGATTCGAAGCAATGTCTCCCGGCGGTAAGTTGACGATTAAAACATTCAGGGATGGAGATGAGGTTGTCTTCGCCGTACAGGATCAGGGCGGTGGGATAAAAACGGATATTCTGGATAAAATAGGAACCCCTTTCCTTACTACAAAGGACTATGGGACAGGGTTGGGTCTTGCGGTTTGTTTCAGTATCGCCAGCCGGCATAACGCCACCATTAATTTTGAAACCAGCCTTTGCGGCACAACCTTTTTTGTCAGGTTTAAGATGTGAATAAAACGAGAATGATTATACCTCAGTAACGCAAATTCGGCAATTTTAGCTTATAATAATATTATTATTTTAGGAGATTTTTTGTGAAAACTGTATACATATTTGGAGCGGGAGCGTCGGCAGCGGAAGGTGCGCCGGTGCTGCGTGATTTTTTAAAAATAGCTTATCAGTTTTTTAAGGAAGAGCATTATAGTACTGAGCTGGATATCGTTTGGGAGTTTCTTGAGCATTTCTATGGCCACGAGACAACAATAAACCATTCTAATGAGCTTGAGAAGTTTCCGGGATTAGAAGAAACATTCAATATTGTTGATTGGTCTTTGCTGCAAAACCAGGCATTTTCGATCAGATTCCCGAGGCCACGATTGCATGAATTGAAAACGGCTTTGGTAAAATTGATCAGCATGACGCTTGACAAGTCACTTCCTTCATATAACGGTATGCATCAAGCTTTTGTGTCCGAAGTTATCAGGGGTGGGGAAGATATTCCAACTTTTATATCTTTGAATTACGATATTGTTTTAGATAATGCCATCCGTTCCACCGGTTATGAACTGGAATATGGTTTCTATGGCAACCATCTAAATCATATGGATTGTTGCAAGAAAATTCCCCTTTATAAATTACACGGATCTCTGAACTGGTCATTTTGTCCGCTTTGCGGAGAAATATCCGAACATAATGAAAAAGTTGCGCACCTCCTCTTTAAAGATAAATATTCAATTACTTGCCTGAACTGTGGGAGCGATAGCTCTCAGGCAATTATTATAGCTCCTACTCTTTATAAATCTTATAATATCAGCAGATTGCAGAATGTTTGGGATTGCGCGGGCAAGTCCATAAGTTTGTCAGACCGGTTGATTTTTGTAGGGTATTCACTTGCTCCGGCGGACACATCAATAATTGCAACTGTCAAGAGAGCACTTAACACAATAAATAAAAATCGTGAAATAATAGTGATTAACCCAAGTGAACAGGCGTGTAGCCGGTACAGGAAAATCTTTGGGGAAAACTGCCGGGTATTGTGTCAAAAATTTACTGGAGAGCAAGTGTGAAATTACCTATATCTGAAGTTACAGGGACAAACCAATAGAAAAATTATATATTAAGTAAGTAGATTGAATAATTATTGATAGTTGATTTGAAAGGAAGTCAGAAACCATGAATAACGAACCTGGACAAAAAATTATTGCGCATGTGGATAGAGATCTTGCTGATATTGTACCAGACTTTCTGGAAAATAGGCAAAAAGATTGCAAATTAGTGCTGGATGCTTTGGAAAAGGGCGATTATGAAACTATCCGGATTTTAGGTCATAGTATGAAAGGAGTCGGAGGTGGCTACGGTTTCGACACTATCACTGATTTAGGCGCCTCCATCGAACAAGCGGCAAAAGATAAGAATAAGGTGGAAATACATAATTTAATCAATAAATTGATGGTTTACCTTGATAGAGTGGAAGTTGTTTACATGGATTAAACTATTTTGGCGACCTTTGATACTTATCTTCGGGCTCACTCGCTCTTTGAATTAGGCTTTGGTATTACCATTATTAAAAAAACCCCTTTTAATGGGGTTTTTATAATGAAGCAGCTTTGGGAAGCTCGGTTCTATTGGCATACCAGTTATAATCAATGTCTGGAAATATATTATTTTTATACTCCAGGTATTGTAAATTGTCTTCGTTAATACAGTTGCCCTGAATTTCTTTTTGTAGCTGAAAGAAATTCAACAAGTGATATTTTGTGCGTTTAACGGCATATTCAACCATAGTGCCGGTACTCATTATAAAAGCCCAATCGCTGCTCTGCGCTAGAAGGAATTCACGTGCCGCCTGATTTAATGCCCGCCGGTGCAACCCTCTGGCGTTACTGTATTTATTGGCAAGTGATGTCATCCTTTCAGCCGCGATATGCAAGTGACGGTAAATCCAATCATTGGCGCCACACAGCCAAACCTCGTGATAGCCTTTATTGCCCCAACTCGATGAACAAGGTGTGGCAACCTGATTGCAAGGAAAATTCTGCAGGTAGTCACTTGGAGTTGCCATTTCAACGACATCCTGATCAAAGGCTATTTTACGAATGAGGTAATCAAGCCATTTCGGCCCCTCAAACCACCAGTGTCCAAAAAGCTCTGCGTCATATGGCGCTACAATGATAGGCGGCCGATCCATCAAATTTGCAAGATAGTATATTTGATGTTGACGGTTAAACATAAAATTACCCGCGTGTAAAGCTGCTTTTTCATCGGCCTGCCTGGGATTATAAGGCTGTTTTTGACTTAAATCCACCTTGCCTGTGATTTTGTGATATTTAATTCCGGTGTGAATTCTAATCCCGTCTGGATGGATATAAGGTCCGATATAGTCAAGACCAAGATCGTAGCCAATATCCCGGTAGAACTCGCGGTAGTCATAGTCGCCGGGATAACCTTCCTGGGTGCTCCAAACCTGTTTAGAAGATTCAATATCTCTACCAAAGGCAGCTACCCCGGATGGACAATATATCGGCGCGAAAATGCCAAAACGCGGCCTGTGTGAAGCATAAAGCACTCCGTGAGAGTCGGTGAAGAAGAACTTTAGGCCGCATTCTTTTAATATTTCATCAACACCGGGAGCATAAGCGCACTCCGGCAGCCAAATCCCTGCCGGCGGCTTGCCCAGATGGCGGGTATGCAAGTCAACGGCAGTTTTTATCTGGCCTTTGATCGCCTCTGGATAAAGCATCATAAATGGCAAATAGCCGTGCGTGGCTGCACAGGTGATAAGTTCAATTCTTCCTTTGTCTTGAAAGTCTTTGAAGGCAGTAACCAGGTTGCGGTTATAACGATCACAAAAAGTGAACATAGCTTCCTGGAAACGTTTTTTATACATTAACGCAGTTTCATGAAACGGGCTTCCGTATGTGCGGCCTTCCTCTTTATCCGCCAGTTCGATAAGTTTTGCCAGATGACGGACATAGCGCTCCTGAAGGAGCGGGTCCGTAAACATTGAGAGCAGAGGTGGAGAGAGGGTAAGTGTCACCCGGAACTTTACATTATCTTCAATTAGGCGTTCAAAAACATGAATTAATGGAATATATGTTTCTGTAATAGCTTCGTAAAGCCATTTTTCTTCTAAAAAATTTTCATGTTCAGGGTGGCGTACAAACGGCAGGTGCGCGTGCAATACTAAACATAGATAACCTTTAGGCATTAACTTGCTCCTTTCAGAATTTAAAGTGTTCAAAATTAACATCATTTTCTATTTGTCATTGTTAAGGCCTGGTGAACTTATGCCAAGGGGTAAAGCAGCTGAACGCATGGCGAGTTCTTCAATAATCATCGGCGAACTGGTACCGAATTGGAACTTGCCAATGGTACGGTACAAACCTTCAATCCACATCCATTCTTCGTCCAGACGATCAGAAAGTGAAGCCCGTGGAGTTGTAACAGCGTTGGACCTCAATAAAGTTATAAAACGGCCGTCCGGGAACATCCTGCCTAGATCCACGCAGAATGAACGGTCTGGTTTCCCTACCTGAACATACCAATTGTCGGCGCTCTCACTTATATGGATGTCTGTATAACCGAGCGCATTTTTACCGTTGAAGTCGATGCCTGTGATATCATATATTCTTAAAACCGGATGGGTTGCCGACCATGCTTCAGGCCCGTAATTATTTGTAAATTCGTCTTGTTTGGTTGCAGTGATTTCCCAATAGGCAAAAAGCCAGTGCGGGTCACGTGCTAGAAGAACCATCCGGTCAATTCCGTAACAATGAGGCAGTTCAGGTTCTGGTGGGCGCTGAAGCTGATGCGAAGATAATGCAGCCGGCGGATTTAACTCTTCAGAAAACTCCTCATTAAACAAAGGAGGTGATAGGTTTTCGTATTCATTTTTATTGGCGGTGCGCGTGCGTCTTAATGGCCATAAAAAAACAACCGCCGCCACCAGTATCAAAACCCAAAAAAGCCATGGAAACAAAACACTCATGGATTTTTGTCCCCCCATTTAAAATAATAAGCCTTGCAAAAGCTTTGTAACATTATAAAATTAACCTAAAAGCTTTTTTTATTATTGCCCGGACGAAAAGGGTTTATTTACGATATTTAAGTTAAAAATAATTTTTAAATTACAGTTTAGCATTGGAAGTGGCATTTGTTGTAGATTTTTCAGCTCACGGACATTTATTGGCGAAATAAAATAGGGTGGAATCTTAAGATAATATTTTGATGATAAAGGTTTGTCCGATGAATAAGAAAGAAAAAATAGGCAAGATATTGAATATCCTGGCAACAGTTTATCCTGACGCGGGTACCGCTTTGATTTATAAAACGCCTTTTGAGCTAATGGTTGCCGCTATTTTATCAGCCCAATGTGCTGACAAACAGGTAAACCGGGTTACCGCCAGGCTGTTCAAAAAATATAATACTCCTCAGGAATTCGCGGCGTTGTCTCAAGAGGATCTCGCGGAGGAAATCAAAGGATGCGGATTATACCGCAATAAAAGCAAGTATATCATAGAAGCTTCCCGTGAACTGGTAAAACGTTACGGTGGCACAGTGCCGCGAAACAGAAGCGAACTTGAATCGCTCCCCGGAGTAGGGAGTAAAACCGCCGGTGTTGTATCAGGTGTGATCTATGGGAGTAGCGCACTACCAGTAGACACCCATGTCCACCGTATAGCTCACCGCTTGGGATTATCAAGGGCAAGCAATCCCAGAAAAGTGGAGGAAGAACTGGCTGGACATATTCCGCCCCATCAGCGTATGGCGGCACACCATCGTTTGATTGCTCACGGGCGAAAAGTCTGCTTAGCAAGGAGACCGGCTTGCGGCAATTGTCATTTAGTAGAATTTTGTGAATATCAGCCAAAGGAGGACAGGCACTCTTGCACATAGTACTGGTGGAGCCGGAAATACCGGCAAACACAGGCAATATAGCGCGGACATGCGCTGCGACGGGGACTGCATTACATCTTGTTCGTCCGTTAGGGTTTTCGACAGAAGACAAATACTTAAAACGCGCTGGTCTGGATTACTGGCATCTGGTAGATATCTTTTATTACGACAGTTTTGAGGAGTTTACCGCCAGTTGCCGTGACCGGAGGTTCTACCTGGCTACTACGAAGGCTCCACGTTTTTATACCGAAGTCTCTTTTGTGCCGGATTCCGTGCTGATCTTCGGCAAGGAAACAAAGGGACTTTCCGCCGAAATTCTCAACGCTTACCCGGAAAGTCAAATTCGCATTCCGATGATAAGTGAAGCAAGATCACTCAACCTTGGCAACTCAGTGGCGGT
>MVQK01000122.1 GCA_002067515.1 Pelotomaculum sp. PtaB.Bin013
GACGCTACCTGGCCGTTGGAGTGGCCGAAAGAAAATATTCCTCCGAGAGCCACTTTTGAAGATATTTACTCGCAGGAAACGAAGGAAAAAGTGCTGGCGAAATGGCATGAATACGGACTTTAAGAACCGGCTTTTGGTTTAATTGATTAATAAATTTTTAGGAGGCGAAGATTAGATGTCCAAGGAATACCTGACATATGTTCGTAAATACGCGGATCTTTATGATGGTGAGCGAGACATATTCATTAAGGACCTGACGCCGGGCCCGAGAAAATACGATACCAAGCAGGTAAGGGCGGTGATTGCCCGCTCAGCCAAGGATTTGCCGGGAGCGGACACACTCTGGGTGCGTTCGGAAATGGGTGTGCTTGATCCGCAGCCATGGGCGATTAAAATTGTGAAAGAACTGCCTGACTATGTTAAAGGCCGTCCTTATACCGACGTCTTTAGCTGCATGAACCGGTAAGCGACCTATGTCCGGAGAAAGGTGGGAGGTTAGTTAATGTTTTATGACGCGGCAACTGAAACAGCTCCGCTTGAAAAGATACGGGAGATTCAATGGCAAAAACTGCAAGACATGCTGAAAAAGGTATACCAGAGCAACCGGTTTTACCAGAATAGTTTTAAAAAACACGGGGTAGCGCTTGAAGACATCCGGAATCTTGACGATATCACAAAGTTGCCTTTTACGACTAAAAAAGATTTTCAGAAGGATCAGGAAGAGAACCCCGTTTTCGGGACCAACTTAACGGAACCGTTCGAGAACTATGTCCAGTTCCACCAGACTACCGGCACCACCGGCAAGCCGTTGAAATGGCTTGATACAAAAGAATGCTGGCTCTGGCGGGCGCGGTGCATGGCCCATTCCCTGGCGGCGGCGGGTATTAGCAGCAAAGACGTTTTGCTGTTGCCCTTTAACTTTGGCCCTTACACCGCTTTCTGGGGTGTTTACGAAGCGGCGCAGCACCTGGACGTATTAACAATTCCCACCGGGGGGTGGACCACCGAGCAACGTTTGAGCTGCATCGGTGAAAACAACGCCACTTTGATTATCGGCACGCCGACTTATATGCTGCGCTTGGCCGAGGCGGCCCAGGATCTGGGAATAGACCTGGCCGGCTCGTCCATCCGGGTGCTTATCCTGGCCGGGGAGCCGGGTGCGATGATACCCGCCGTGCGGGAGAAACTTGAAAGAGCCTGGGGAGCGAAAGTGTTTGAGTACCCGGGACTGACCGAGACCGGCACCTACGCTTTTATGTGCGACCAGGACAACCAGGCCTTGCACATCATCGAGAGCGAGTTTATCGTGGAAGTATTGGATTCGAAAACCGGGAAAAGTGTGGCGGACGGTGAAATCGGCGAACTGGTGCTCACGAACCTGGGGCGCACGTGCAGTCCGGCCATCCGTTACCGGACCAATGACCGGGTGCGGTTGGAAAGATCGTCTTGCGCCTGCGGCCGGACCTTCGGCAAGTTAATCGGAGGGGTGCTGGGGAGGCAGGATGAAATGCTGATCGTCCGGGGGGTAAACGTTTTCCCGAGCACCATGGCAAATATCGTGGAAGAGTATCTGGAGCTCGGCAATGAATACCTGATTACAGCTTTCCGCCGGGGTGACATGGACGAGTTGAAAATACAAATTGAAACAACCCCCGAGTCAAAAGATGTAAGCGAGATCATTACCACCGAAATGAAAAAACGTCTCAACCTGCGGGTCGAAATCCAGACGGTGCCTAGAGGAACGCTCGCGCGTTCGGATTATAAAGGCAAACGGTTTATCGACGAGCGGAGCAAGCGGGCGTAACGGCCAAGGAGAGTCAATTAAATTTGTATTACAATATAAATACAGAAGGGGACAATGATAATACAGTCCTCAGAATACTCCCTTAGGGGGCGATTATAACCGCCCCCAAAATTTCTTCCTATTGGGAACGTTTAATAGTCGGATAGATCTAGATCTATAAAAAGATTAGGAGGGTTTAGCGTGACTAAAGGTTTACTTGAACGTGGCCCTGGGATCATGGCAACCTTAAAAGCCCTGCCGCATAGCTTCAATGTCAATAATGTCACAGCGGCCATAATTGCAACAGTATTCAGCTTGAGCGGGCCGATCATATTATTAATTAACATTGCCAACGAAGCCCATTTAACTGACCAGCAAACCGTTACATGGCTTATGTCGATTTATTTTATCAGCGGCGCGTTAATGGTTTTTTTGTCTCTTTACTACCAGCAGCCCATAGCCATTGCCTTTTCATTGCCGGGCATCATCGTAGTAGGCAGTCTCATGAAAGTTTTTTCATTGGAACAAATGGTCGGGGGATATATTTTCGGAGGGTTGATCTTACTCTTTCTTGGTGTTACCGGCTTGATTAAAACGGTGGTTAAGTATTTACCCTTGCCGATCATCATGGGGATGATTGCGGGAGCCTTGTTCAGTTACGCGATGGGAATTGTTACATCGGTTCAAAAGGATTATATAGGAGCCGGATTAACACTGTTAGCGTTTTTTATCAGCCGTCTTTTTACAAAAAAGATCCCGCCCCAGGCGATCGCGCTGGTTGTTGGCGTAATAGCGAGCATGTACTTGATGAAGTCGAAAATGGCGGTGGGGGATCTGTTTTACGCGCCTGTTTTGGTTAAACCCGACTTTGGTTTTGCCGCGATATTATCTATCGGTGTGCCGTTGGTATTGCTGGGCCTGGCCGACTTTTTAAAAGGTTATGGCATTTTAAGAGCCAATGGATTTGACGCGCCTGTCAATACAATGATTACATCTACCGGTATTTGCTCAACAATAGGCGCCTTTTTACTGGCGCACAGCATTACGGTCGCCGGTCCGGTGACCGCCATAACTTCCTGTGATGACGCCGGTCCCAAAGATTGCAGGTGGGTCGCGGGATTGATAAAAGGGGTTATCCAAGTTTTCATCGCCTTTATTGGCGGGTTGCTGGTACCTTTTTTAAGGTCTTTGCCTGCAACCGTTGCCAACGTTCTGGCGGGCCTGGCTATGATAAGCTTGTTTATCACTGCGTTTGAAGTGGCTTTTAGCGGCAAGAATAAATTCCAAATGGGTGCCTTTTTCGCATTTATCGTCGCTTACTCCAATTTTACAATATACAATATCAGTTCCCCGGTATGGTCCTTACTAGTTGGCATAATAGTTTCATTGATTTTCGAAAGGGAAAATGTTAAGTCTTTTTTACGTCCCAATGCTGAAACCGGCGGAGCTGTTAACGCTCACAGCTAAGTTTGCGGAACGCACGATTTTTACGGGTTTTACTGAACAGTTCATAAGTCGCTCAATGATATGGTCAGGAGGGTACAAAAAATGGATGTTCAGAAAATTGTTGTCGCCATCACTGGAGCTACCGGAGCAATTTACGGCGTTCGGTTGCTTGAAGCTTTGCAGGAATGCCCTGGAGTGGAAACTCACCTTATCTTGAGCGGTTGGGCCGAGAAAACAATTGTGCTGGAAACAAGTTACACTGTTGAGGCGGTACGCAAAATGGCTCATTTCTGCCACGACCTCCGTAATGTGGGAGCGCCGGTTGCCAGCGGTTCATTCCAGACCAGCGGTATGGCCGTCATCCCCTGCAGTATGAAAACACTGGGGTCAATAGCGCATGGCCTGTCTGAAAACCTCATTATCCGCGCCGCCGACGTGATGCTGAAAGAACGAAAGAAACTGATCCTGGTCCCGCGGGAGACTCCTTTGAGCGCGATCCATCTTGAGAACATGCTTGCAGTAAACAGGGCCGGCGCGTATCTGGTCCCGCCCATGCCGGCTTTCTACAATCACCCGGCTACCATCGACGATTTGGTCAACCATCTGGTGGGGCGGGTGATGGATCAATTTGGCTTGCCGCATAACCTGACGCGCCGGTGGGGTGAGGTAGGTTTGGTCGGACAGCGAGCAGTGAAGTCAAACGAAGTAAGTCAAGCGGCTCAATACTGAGAGGAGTATAATTGTGAAAAGCTTCAAGACTAAACTGTTGATAATTATTATCGCCATCCTGACGGTGGGCCTGGGTAGTTTGTCTTTTTCGAACTATGTTAAGACGAAGCAACTTTTAACTGACAATATTGAGCAGTCGCTTGCGTCCCTGGTTATAGCCTCAAGCAACGAGGTTGCCCTGTGGCTGGATGTCCGGAAAGCTGAAGCGGAATTACTCGCTAATTCGCTGTCGCTGATCAATAACAACAACCGCGAGATGATTGTCGCTTATTTGGCCGCCGAGGTTCAGCGCAATGGAAAATACGAAACGCTTTATGTTGCCGATAGGACAGGCAGTTATTTTAATTCATTGGGAATGTCGGCTAATATGGGTGACCGGGATTATTTTAAAAAAGTAATGGCTACGGGCGAAACGGTGATTTCCGATCCGGTGGTTTCTAAAACTACCGGAAATTGGATTATTACCGCGGCCTCGCCAATTAAAAGAAACAACGAAATTATTGGTGTCGCAGGCGGAGCTGTCTTATTGGATGACCTGTTGCGAAGGATCTCTTTGATCAAGGTGGGTAAAACCGGCTACGCTTATATGATTCAAGGTGACGGTTTGTTTATAGCCCACCCGCAGCAAGATTTGGTAATGAAATACAATCCGTTAAAAGACAGCGGCACTTCGCCAGATTTGGTGGACGCAACCCAAAAAATGACTAAAGGCGAGAATGGTAAAGCGCGTTATGCTTTTGAGGGTGTGGACAAATATATCGCTTACGCGCCGGTGCCGGGCGTCAAATGGTCTCTGGCGCTTACGGCGCCGGTATCAGAGATTTTGTCCCAGATTTCCTCCCTGCCGGTTACTTATTTAATAATTACTTTGCTGATTATGGTGATTGCCGGTGGCGTTGTTAGTGTGGTTCTTACCAGGATGATCGCTCCTCTCAAAAAAGTAGTCGCCAGGTCTGCCAAGATTGCCGCAGGTGATCTTAGCGGTGAAGAAATCGAAGTTAAATCGCAGGATGAATTTGATCAACTGGCCGGAGCGTTTAACACTATGCAGGCAAACTTAAAGTCGGTTGTCAATCATCTTCAGGAAAAATCCAAGACCGTCGCCGCTTCGTCCAACGAACTGTCAGCCAACGCCGAAAATGTGGCGGCAGGGGCTAACGAAACGGCTACTACAATTAGCCAGGTAGCCAGTACAGTAGAACAGATATCTGCGAACGCCCACCGGATTGCCGGCGTTTCCGTGCAGACCACTGAATTCGCCGGGGAGGGCAGCGACGCTGTCCAGCGCATTACCGTGCAGATGAACTCGATCCAGCAGACCACGGCCACCGGCATGGAAGTTATAAACCAACTAAACGAATCGGCCATAAAAATTTCCAAGATCGTCGAATTGATTACGCAATTTGCCGACCAGACTAATTTGCTGGCGCTAAATGCCGCGATCGAGGCGGCCAGGGCCGGCGAGCAAGGCCTGGGGTTTGCGGTGGTGGCCGAAGAAGTGAGAAAATTGGCCGAGCAGTCTGCCGGCGCCGCGAGAGAAATCAATCTACTGATCAATACTATCCAGCAAGGATCGCAAAAATCTGTCCAAAGCATGAATGAAAGCGTCGTTAATGTGCAAGCCGGTACGGCAGTGGTTCAGGACATGGGTGAAATATTCAATAAAATCCAGTCATCGGTACAGTGTCTGGCAAGCGAGATCCAATCGGTTGTTAAAGCAACCGAAGAAATAACTATGGCGGTGCAGAACGTGGCCGCGGCAGCCGAGGAAGAGACAGCCACCATGGAAGAAGTTTCTTCCACCACCCAGCACCTTGCCGTGCTGGCAGAAGAACTGGAAGCGCTTGCCAATCATTTTAAAGTAGGGTAATGCAAAAAAGATACGCTGTTTTGTGGAAGAATATTATTTGTAATTTTTCCAATTTTAATACTACTCCCACTTTTACCGGTGGGAGTTCTACCTTAATTTAGAACAATACTTATGGTAAGAATGATTAACTCAGGGAGTGAGAAATCTTGTTTAAGAGCCTTGTAAAAAGCATCGGTCAGCTTGGTCATGCAGTTCTGGACTCTTCTCCGGAGGGAATTCTTCTTGCTGATGATGAAGGCAATATAATGTACGCGAATAAATCATATTCGTTAATTTGCAGGAGTGACGGACAGAAACGGGTTGGCAAAAACATATTGAAAACGAACCCGCACGGGGCCTTAACAGAAGTTTTATTGACTGGTCAACCGGTTTTTGGCAAAAAACACATACCGCTGGGAGCGCATACTGAAGTCTTTTCCAATGCTTTTCCAATCCATATAGGCGACCAGTTTGTCGGGGCGATTGTATT
>MVQK01000123.1 GCA_002067515.1 Pelotomaculum sp. PtaB.Bin013
GGCATAATCACCCCTTTATGCGATATTATTCTATCACGCAAAAAAGATTCCAAACAATATCTAATAAAAATAGTCAACTCAGAAAAGCATAGTCTCCTTAAAAAAATAAAATTCCCATGTTATATGGGAATTAAACAAGATATATAAAATACTGGAATATAAATTGTTCTACATGATTATGCTGTTTATAGATTATTGAGGCCGGGGGTAGAACATCATGCAATTGTTCGGCGACATCACGTTCATTATGTCACTGCTGCAAATCATTGTGATAGACCTGGTTTTAAGTGGGGATAACGCTGTCGTAATCGGCATGGCTACCAGAAACCTGGACGCCCGCAACAGGAAAAGAGCAGTAATCCTGGGAGCTATGGCGGCTATTTTACTGCGGGTGTTTTTCACCTGCATAGCTGCGATCAGTCTGGTTCAAGTACCTTTGCTGCAGTTGTTCGGCGGTCTTACGCTGCTTTGGATTGCCGTTAAACTCCTGGTGGAAGATGATGTCGAATGTACAGTAGTATCACCCCAAAGGAACTTGTTCAGGGCTGTCAAAACAATCGTCCTGGCTGATATGATCATGTCTTTGGATAATATCCTGGGCGTGGCGGGAGCGTCACACGGGAACCTGTTCCTATTGCTTCTCGGCCTGCTGTTCAGCATGCCGCTGTTAATGACCGGTAGCCAGATACTGGCCGCACTGATGTCCAGGTTTAGCTGGATTACTTACATCGGCGGTATTGTCATCGCCTGGGTTGCCGGTGAAATGATTTATGGAGAAAGGCTTATAGTCAAACTTCTTTTACCGGCTTACTTTTCAATGTTTATACCGGCTTTTTCAGTACTGGCCGTATTGATCATGTCAAAAGCGATTAAATCGCGGTAAGCAATCGCCGCTGACTTTTATTTAACAGATCTTTCTCCACGAAAATATATTTCCAGCACCTTGCTCGCTGTTTCCTCCACTGCTTTATTGGTGACGTCTATAACCGTGCAGCCGGTTTTTTTCATGATGTCTTCAGCGTATTCCAACTCTTTATTTATACGCTCCATACTAATATAGTCGGCGCCGGAAGTAATCCCGAGGGTTTTTAAGCGCTCCCGCCGTATTTCGTTTAGTTGTTGAGGCTGAATACTCAACCCAATCAATTTGTGAGGAGGCAAACGGAAAATTTCCTCCGGCGGTGAAACTTCAGGAACCAGGGGGACGTTTGCCGCCATAATCCGCTTTTGTGCCAGGTACATGCAAAGGGGTGACTTTGAGGTGCGGGAAACCCCAATTACCACCAGGTCAGCCCTGGTGATGCCCCGCGCATCCTTTCCGTCGTCACATTTGACGGCAAATTCAATGGCTTCAACCTTGCGGTAGTATTCTTCGTCTGTTTTACGAATCAGTCCCGGTTCAAGCTTCGGTGGACGATGAATAGATGCTGATATGGCGTCAATCATCGGGGTCATGATATCCAATGCGGGGACGCCGTGTTTTGCCGCTTCCCTGACGAGAACGCCACGCAACTCTGGAAGAACCAGAGTATAAGCTATCAAACTGTTGAAGACGCTGGCCTCTTCGACAATCTCCGGTATCTCGCCGGGATCGTTAACATAGGGCACCAGGCGAATCTCCACTGCATCCTGATTGAATTGACTGGCGGCGGCCCGTGCCACCAACTCGGCGGTATCCCCCACTGAGTCAGATATGGCATATATAACCATTTTCAGATCATTCTCGGCGGAAATAGTAAACTCCTCCTTAATTTCCTTCTCCCAATTCTACAAATAGCCTTGTAATGTTAGTTTTACTTAAACGTCCAACTACCTCATAACCGTCGCTCCCGTCCGGCTGAGCAACCTTGCGTACGACTGGCAGGGCGTCAACTTCATGAGTTATTAATTTCCAGGCTGCTGACCATACGGACTCTTCGGTGTGGGTGAACAGCACATTGGGCATCCGGGTCATAACCACTCCAACCGGCAGTTTTTGAATATCCTGACCGCCAAGAGTTGTTTTAAGCAGGTCCTTGCGGGAAATAACCCCCTCCAACAGCCCCCCCTCTTTAACTACAAAGAGAGTACCGACATCTTCAATGAACATGGTGACCACAGCGTCATAAACAGAGCATTTTTCCGACACGACAATAGGCACCGATTTAATATCGGCAACAAGTAAGCTTTGTATCTTTTTCGCCACAATTTGGTGTGGAAACTTGCCGCTATGAAAATACCCGACTCTGGGACGTGCCTCGAGCAGTCCTGACATGGTTAAGATAGCCAAATCCGGCCTTAAGGTAGCCCTGGTCAGAGAAAGCTTTTCGGCGATCTGCTCGCCGGTTATCGGCCCCATATTTTTAACGATCTCCAGAATAGCATTCTGCCGCCTGGATAATTCCAAAGCAATCGCCCCTTGAGAGCATAAATTATGTTTAACTAACTAACTCTTATATTATACTACTGCCGGAGGTAGTTCAACCTTCCTTTTATCAGAAAAATTTGATACTTAACATTATATTGACCAGCCGGCTTAACCATGAGGGCTGTCCACATACTATTTTGATTCGACAACTATCCTGCTTAAATCAGCCACTTGCTTTACTTGAGCCGCGAGACTTCTAAGCAAAGCCAAGCGATTTTCACGCACCTTTTCGTCATCCACCATTACCATCACAGCGTTAAAAAATTTGTCCACCGGCTCCCGCAGGGTAGCGATAGCCGCCAATAATGAACGATAGTCCCTGGCGGCAAGATAATCTCCCGCCTTTTCACGCACTTCGCACAAGCAATTATACAACTCAATCTCTGAAGGGTCTTCTAAAAGCGATTGGACTACTTGATCAGTGCCGGCGTTTTTGGACAGGTTATTCGCACGGACAAAAGCCGTCAGCAAACTGCTGAAAGCCGGGTCGGGACGCAACTCGGCAAGAGCCTCCACCCTGAGTGACACGTCGCTGAAATTATCATAACCGGAGGCGATAACTGCCTCGACCGTATCGTAAGCGAAACCCCGCTCCTCAAGTATGCCTCTAAGCCGCTGTCCGAAGAATTCGACTACCTCTTCCGTCACTTTTTCCAGGCTCAATTTAAGCTGAACCTTACCTTCATAGCACTGATAGGCGCTGGCAATTAGTTCTTTCAGCGAAAGGTCAATTCCCCCTGCCAGGAGGATATGACTGATGCCCAAAGCCTGACGGCGCAAGGCATACGGATCTTGTGACCCGCTGGGCTGGATGCCTATGGCGAAGCACCCCACAATATTATCAATCTTGTCCGCGATGCTTAATATTTTACCTGGCATGGTGCAGGGCAGATCGTCTCCCGCGAAGCGGGGCAGGTAATGTTCAAAGACAGCAGTGGCCACGCCCTGTTCTTCTCCGGAGCGTTCAGCGTATTCCCGGCCCATAATCCCCTGTAGTTCGGGAAACTCGTAAACCATGTTTGTCACCAAATCAGCCTTAGCCAGGTAGGCTGCCCGCAAGACGCGTTTACTATCCTGTTCGCCGGCGCCCAACGCACCGGACAGGTATTCTGCATTAGCACTGACCCGGACGACCTTGTCGTAGACACTGCCCAGGCTTTCCTGGAATACAATTTTCTCCAAAGCCGGCACCTTTTCAACCAGCGGTGTTTTCAAGTCCTCCCGGAAGAAAAAGTCCGCGTCAGCCAGGCGAGCGCGCAAGACTTTCTCATTGCCTGCCCTGACGATGTCCAGGTAGTCGGCTCCCCCGTTTCTCACAGCGATAAATTTGGGCAGCAGGCTGCCGTCAGTCAGGGCGACCGGAAAATAACGCTGGTGTTCCCGCATCAAAGTGACAAGCACCTCTTTGGGCAGCTTTAAATATGCCGGACTGAACTCCCCGGCCAAGGCGGTCGGGTACTCTACCAGGTTATTTACCTCATCAAGCAAATCCTCGTCTTCTTCTATAATTCCTCCTGCCGACGCAGCCAACTCCTGTACCTGGCGCCGGATGTTCTCCTTCCGCTCCAGTTGATCGACCGCAACGTAAGCATTGCGCATTTTTTCAAAGTATTGAGCCGCGTTTTCCAGTTCAATGAGCCCCTTGGATAAAAAACGGTGCCCGATTGTAGTCCTTCCCGATTGGCGGCCGGCAAACTCGAATTCCACTATTTCATCACCAAGCAATGAAACAATCCACCGGATCGGCCTGGCAAAACGGATGTCCAGTTCACCCCAGCGCATCGGCTTGGGAAAATGCAGCCCGGCAATCAACGCGGGCGCCATCTCGGCAAGCACCTCCGAAGCCTCACGCCCGGCCTCCCGCTTGACGGCAAACACATATTCAACTTTTCCGACGGTTTTATTAACCAGATCTGAAACAGATACTCCCTGGCTTTTCGCAAAACCGGCCGCCGCCTTGGTCGGCGAACCGTCCGGGCCATAGGCTGCTTTCACCGCAGGCCCCTTAACCTCTTTTTCAAGCGGCTCCTGGACTTCCGCCAACTCTTCCACAAACAAGGCCAGCCGCCGCGGCGTACCATAAGTTTTAACTCCTTTAAAACCTAAACGTTGTTCCTTAAGAACTTTTACTGCCAATTCTTTCAGCTCAGCCAGGGCAGGATCCAAAAACCGCGCGGGCATCTCCTCGACTCCGATTTCCAATAAAAAATCTTTTGCGTTACCAGCCATATTATCACGCCCCCCCCTTTTTCAGCAGCGGATAGCCCATCGTTTCCCGCTGTTCGACGTAAGCCTGGGCACAGGCGCGAGCCAGGTTCCTTACCCGGGCGACAAAACCGGTGCGTTCGGTCACGCTGATCGCGCCGCGCGCATCCAGTAAATTAAATGTATGGGAACATTTCAGCACCTGATCATAAGCTGGAAGTACAAAACCTTTTTCAACTACTTTTAGAGCTTCTTGCTCATACATATCAAACAGCTTAAACAGCATTGACGTGTCGGCCAGTTCAAAGTTGTAATGGGAATGTTCCACCTCTCCCTGGTGGTGGACATCCCGGTAACTGATCCCGTCAACCCAGGTGATGTCAAACACGTTGTCCACTCCCTGGATAAACGTGGCTAACCGCTCCAGGCCATAGGTAATTTCCGCGCAGACCGGACGGCAGTCGATCCCGCCGCATTGCTGAAAATAAGTAAACTGGGTGATTTCCATCCCATCCAGCCATACTTCCCAGCCCAGCCCCCACGCGCCCAGGGTCGGCGACTCCCAGTTGTCTTCCACAAAACGTATGTCATGCTTGTCCGGATCGATGCCGATTGCCTTGAGGCTGTCCAGATACAGTTCCTGTACGTCGTCGGGGGACGGTTTTAAGATTACCTGATACTGGTAATAGTGTTGCAAGCGGTTCGGGTTTTCACCGTAGCGCCCGTCTGTCGGCCTGCGTGAAGGCTCCACGTAGGCGACCCGCCACGGTTCCGGTCCCAGCGCTCTTAAAAAAGTCGCCGGGTTCATAGTACCCGCTCCCTTTTCTACATCGTAGGGCTGTAAAATAATACAGCTCTGGTTGGACCAGTAATGGTCCAGGGTGATGATTAACTCCTGGAAGTTCATCTCCTGCCTCCTCGAAATTAAATTTAACAAAAGTAAAACCCCCGGCCTCCGGTATTCCACCAGAGACGGGAGTCAGTTTACGCGCTTCCAGTCGGACCGGCCGCCATGACTCTTTTTATTCTTACATATTTTTGTTACAATTTATCAAACTTTTGGGTTAAAGTCAATGCCCGTCGTTAAATATCGTTTTCCCCGGAGTCGTTCTTAACGCCATCTCCGTCGGATTCTCCGGCACGCTCTATTTCCAGCGAATATTTATTAGCCATCCCCGCTACTGAAGCCAGCACCCCCAGAACGGCTATTTCACTGCTGGCCATGGCGCCCAATAATCCCAACGCTCCCAGAGAGGCAGGTATTTCAGTTACTGTCCGCTCACCCTGCTTAATTTTGATCCGGTACCCTCGCTTTTTATCAAACAACCCTTTGATTTGTCCTAGAACATCGTACCCCTTCTCATGGAAGCGCTTGCCCATCGCATGTTCTTTCTCCTCAAGATTAATAAGCGCCTTAATGACGTCGCCGTCCGCCGCGTCCAAGGCTTCTTTAGCCTCTTTATAACTCACACCCAACCTGGTTCTTATAATATCAATCTTTTCAAGCTCACTCATTTTAATCCCCCCTTGTTTTTCTATATTTACTCCCGCAACGATAAGTTTTATGCATGGACATGGTTGGTATCGGCATGCCCCTGCTGAAACCGGTCAAAAAACGCAGTTGATTTTAAATCCCGCTCAAGGTGATAGCGTATAT
>MVQK01000124.1 GCA_002067515.1 Pelotomaculum sp. PtaB.Bin013
CGGACGGCTCCGTTTCGTTATTAGTGAGACCATCTCCCATCTTTTTTGAACTGTACAACAACCCATCCTTTTTTTCAAAAAGTATTGCCATTATGAGGCATTACCAGCGAATCTTAAACCATGGGCAATTGTCAAACGTTTTATAATTATTTTTATAAAATCAACCTTCTTATCTCTGATTAACCTCTAAATACGCTTTGTACATAAATGGGGGTACGGTCATAGTGGCTAAATCATAGATTTTTCTCCAGTTGATCTCTTGGCGTGGGTTTTGTCGGAAATGTTGGCAGTACCACAATAATAAGAGCCTTTTACCTCATTTTTTTGATTTACATAGTTGATACTACATTCAACCCATGTTATCCCAGGTGAAACGATTGAAAGAATAATATATAAAAGTTCCTAATATAATTATTGCCCCGGAACTTATACTATTTCATTCTTTTTATTGCCTGTTTTTACATACTTCACTATAATAATCTCAATCAATATGTTCCGAAACTAATTAAAGGTAGGTCAGACCCGGAGCAGGAGGGCACGGTTTCAAGTAGTTAGACCGGCTGATTAGTCAAAGTCGGTAGGACAGGGCGGCCTCCGGACATGATCCGGTCTGAGTGACCTGCTGCGGAGCCCGACCGGCTAGAAAGCAGAAGCGTTTCTCTTACAGCCATGTTCGGAGGTGTTAAACATAAGGAAAACCTGTTAGAAACAAGCTTCCTTCGAGATTATTCATAGTCGTTGTCATTATAGCCATAAGCCGGAGTTCCTTAGTGTACAGGAAATCCGGCTTGTTGCTTCATTGTATTGCTTAGCGTACGAAGTATTGCTTAGCGTACTAAGTATTGCTTAGCGTACGAAATCCGCGTTTTGGCGGCGGTACCCCTAAATATATTATTCGCGAGTACAGTAAAGAATTAATAAAATTATAAAAAATGGATGAACAAAGAAAATAGAAGCACTGTCCATAGCACTCAAAAACACGTATTACACACCTTTTCCATTAATGGAATATTATATCATACACCGATTTCAGATAGGGAGAGATGTGTGCATGTCCCACAAAAAGGAACCTGAACTAACTGGACGTATCGTTTTACCAAATGACCCGCAATACGACGCAGCGCGCCAGGAGTTCAACACCTTTTTCAACAGGTTCCCGCTGGTCATCGTCTTTGCCCAGGAGACGCAGGACGTAGTCAACGCCGTGCGCTGGGCGCGTTTTTATGACGTGCCGATCCGCATGCGCTCCGGCCGTCACAACTACGAGGGCTTATCGGTCGTCGACGCCGGTATCGTGATCGACATCAGCGAAATGAAGCGGGTGGAGGTGGATCGTAAGCGAGGCACCGCCACAGTGCAGACAGGCATACGGGACTTCGCGTTTTACGAGGCTCTTGGATCCGAAGAGTTGGTAGTACCGGTCGGTCTCTGCCCCACCCCGGGCATCGCCGGACTCACCCTGGGCGGTGGCGCAAGCATGCTAGTTCGGCTGTATGGTCTAACTATCGACAGTCTGCTTGAGCTGGAGATGGTCGACGCCAAGGGCCACTTGCTCCACGCCAATGCCGACCACCACTCCGATCTGTTCTGGGCCTCACGCGGGGGTGGCGGCGGCAACTTCGGCATCTGCACCGTCTTTCGTTTCCGCACGCACCGCATTGAGACTGTCGCTTACGTCGAAATCGGCTGGGATCTGCGGGACCTGGAGCCGGTGCTGCAAACCTGGCAGGACTATACCACCCCCGGTGCCGACGAGCGGCTCACCCCCGTCCTCACGGTAGCTTCGGGACTGCAGCCGATGTTTCCAGCCCACCAACCTCAGGAGACTTTCCCGCTGTTGATGCAAGGGGTCTTCCTGGGTCCCGCTGAAGAACTGCGCCACCTGCTGCGGCCTTTGCTCCGGGCGGGCACGCCACAGAAGGTGACCATTGAAGAGATACCCTGGCTCGAATCAGTTGCCCGGGTAGCTGCCACCCAGCCGGGTTCTCCTCTGCCTTTCAAAAGCGTGGTCCCCTTCATCCATGAACGGCTGCCCGGCACCGCCATCGCCGTGATCCGGCGCTTCATCGAAGCTCCACCCACCTCTATGGCCGGTGTCTTTTTCCACGGCCTGGGTGGGGCGGTGGCCAGAGTGCCGAGTCAGGCTACGGCCTACTTCTACCGCCAGGCCCGGTTTAATATGTCCATCCTTGCTTCCTGGAACGTGCCGGAAGGGGCGGCCCTTGGCATCCACTGGGTGGAGGACTTCCGCCGGGCGATGCTCCCCTTTACCCGGGGTGACTACGTCAATGGACCGGACCTATCGATCAAGGACTGGCCCAAGGCCTACTATGGTAGTAACTTTAAACGGCTAACCGAGGTTAAGGCCAAATACGACCCGGAGAACGTCTTCAATTTTCCACAGAGCATCCCTCCCGCCTGCAAAGATGCGTAAACAGGCGATATGCGAAACACACAAACCTAGGCAACGACGCTAATAATGAAGCAAAATACACTACCACGCAAAGTGTAGTGTATTTTTACGCCTGGAATAATGAACCCAGCACTTTGCCATGTTGAGCGTGGAATACTGGTTGTTAGACGTTGGCGTTAGTGATGCCTCCTGCTATTGTTTCAACTCTTTGGACATTGCTACAATTAAAAAATTTAACATATATGTCATATATAAAAATATATTATAAAATATCAGCTTTCCACAAGCTTCTAGCCTGTGAGATCACTCTTCTTAGAGAATGCAGAAATTTGTATTTTGGCAATGATTCCACTAGCTCAGATGGAAATTAATTTTGGATTATCTCGGGGATATAACGATAGAACCAGCTATAGAAAAACAATAATAATCAAAAAAAGGAGGCATAAAAAATTTGAGTAAAAACAAGCAAACTATGACTCTAGGGGAGGAGGTAAAGGAAAAAATCAAAGCGGTCGTACAAGACACAGACTTTAGGAAAGCACTAGTGAACAATCCAAAAGAAGCTCTTGCCCAAATAGGTATTCAATTCCCTGAGGAAGTCGACATTAAAGTCGTTGAATCGGCAAAATCAGAAAGTAAAGTAACATACCTGGTATTGCCAGTTAATCCTGACGAGTTAACCAATGAACCCAGGATTTCAAAGCACGATTGCCGTGGCCCCTCCCTTCCGCTCGTTGTTTGTCTTTATTGTCCCTTTCATTAAGAACCATACATACTAGTCTGGTCGAATTATTGCCTTAGTTTCGCTATCATGTTAGCTAGAATGAAAATACGGGCAATCTCGGTAACTTTGGGCTCATCCATTACCTGACACACTGTTCTGGCCACTCCGGTGAGTAATTACTCCATAGAGACATGCCCGGAGGGGAGGCTTTCTTCTCCGGGTCTCCTTTTGTCCATAGTTGACGAGCAGTTTAAGGAGTTGAAATAAATGATACCGTCCAGGTACAACTTTATCTGGCCCACTGATGACTCTGAGAAGGTAATGATCTTTAATAGTCTTACAACTTCTTTGGCCGAGGTAGAGAAGACCTATATAGACTTACTGAACGTTCAGCAATTTGATTATGATGCCCTGCCTAAAGATAAAAAGCAGTTTATCGACGAGTTAATGCTGGGAGGATTCGTCTTAGAACACGCAGCCGATGAACTAAAAATACTAAAGTTTGCATATAACAGCAATAAATACGACAGGATTGGGCTGGGATTTACCATCGCTCCCACCCTAAGGTGCAACTTTGATTGCACCTATTGCTATGAACAGTCTGGAATAAGCCAGGACAAGCGAAACGGGCAAAATGCTTTCATGCCTGAAAATGTACAGCAAAAGTTGCTGAAGCTTATTGAAAAGGCTGCTAAGACAGTAAGGTTCGTATCCGTCACCTGGTACGGTGGAGAGCCGCTTTTGGGCAAAGATATTATCTTCGATTTATCTCAAAAAATACTCGCTATTACTAAGGAGAACAAGATAGGCTATTTTGCCGATATGGTTACCAACGGTTACCTGCTGACCGGCGATCAGGATATAGTGCAAAAGCTGAAAGGCAGTCGAATTGGGACTTTTCAAATTACTCTTGACGGGCCGCCTGATGTACATAACAACCGCAGGATGCTTAAAGGCAATAGCGGCCCAACATTCGACCGAATCCTGGAAGGCATCCATCTCTTGACTGCCAATGATTTAAAAGTTAACCTTCGCATCAATGTAGACCGTTACAACTCGGACGAGGCGTTAAAACTTTTAGATATACTGGAGGACAACAATCTTAAAGACATCTCCATCAACTTAGGCCATGTTAGCGCAATCACAGCAGGATGCAAGTCTATTTACGAAATCTTAAGGCAAAGAGGCTTCAAAACAGGCCAGACGCCCTATTACCCCCGTATTGCCCTTGCCTGTGGCGCTGTACGGATGAACACCTTTGTGCTCGATCCGGACGGCGACATGTACAAGTGCTGGTCAGAAATCGGCGATAAGCCCGCCCGCATCGGTAATATTGTAGACTTCCAGCAACTAGCCAAAGATGAACGCATGCACGAAATACGCTGGTTGACCTGGGAGTCTTTCGAGTATGCCGACTGCGTGAAATGCAAGATGCTGCCCATTTGCATGGGAGGCTGTGGCTATCGGGCCATGTTCGTCAACAAAGACAGGCCCGATTGTGTGGAATGGAAATACAGCCTGGAACATTACGTCAGGGCGCGCTACCGCAGAGAGATAGAAAATAATAATAAAATTTAAAAAAATGAAAGGTAGGTGAACAGCCCTTAGCTGTTTAAAAATAATATCCTCATGGAAAAGAGCAGGGCAAAGAAAGTCCCATTAAACGCATAGGGCGCAATAAAGACCCATTAAAGCTTGAAAAAGTGAGGGAATGGATAACTTATTCATTCGTTTTTGTCAAGCAGTGTATGGGTTTTTTATTATGTCCTTTTCTAATGCCCGTATATATGATTTGGATGGGGACTTTGAAGCAAAGTTTTTTGATGCAGGTTGGTCAACCAGCGAGCTAAAAGAAAAAACTAAGATTACGGAAAGAAGAAGAAAATTATCAGCAAAAGGTGAATCACCTGATTATGAAAAGAACAGTCAAAAAAATGTTACTAAAGCAAGGGGAAATGTCAGGCGCAGAATAAAGAAATATAAGCTGATTCGCAAGTGGGAATTAACTTTTGCTGATAATATCCAGGAAGTCAAAGAAGCCGATTATTACTTTCGTAACTTTATGAAACGAATAAACAGGAGATTTCCGGGGTTCAAATATGTTGCCACCAGAGAATTCCAAGATAAAAACGGTAGGGGAGCCGTTCATTATCATATTGCCGTAAATATGTTCATCCCTAAAAAAGAACTGGACGAAATATGGGGGCAGGGTTTTACCTGGGTGAGAGCCTATATAAAAGACGAAAAAGCAGGCCGGAAAAACATTTATAACTATCTTACCAAGTACCTTACAAAATACAGCAACGACGAAAGATTAAAAGGGTATCACCTGTATCTGTGTTCCCAAGGATTGAATGTCCTTTTTACCGATATGCACAATTTGAAAGCGCGGAAGCCTTTTTACAATACCTTTTTCAGAATTACAAAAACGCAGGGGAAAAATTCATTAAATATTATGAGGATACTGGCTTAACCATTGTAATCTGAATGCGGGCGGCTCTGAAGGTAACACTACCGTTCCTAGGAAGCACCAACGGGAGCTACAATCCTTTTTCGGGCACTCCTCTTTAAACAAACTGCTGCCAGCCACCGTCAGGCACAATGATTAGCGACGCCGCGCCGGATGCGGCGAAGTAACCTATGCAAGAGAGTTTGCGGGTTGGCGCTAGTTATGTAAACTTACCACTTTCACCGCACAGGCCGCCCAGGGTCCCGGCATAAGGGGTTCTCAGGGGTCCCTGTGCCGGGTATGGACGGCCTGCCGGTGAAAAGGTAAAGTATATCATAACACCGCCAGGTCCAAAACTATCACCGAAGGAAACACCACCGGACCGGGTAGCAAGCTGACGCCGTAGTGTTTTTCTTTTATGCAGAAGTCCCTTAAATATTATGTAATACCCGCTGCGGTACAATAACACCTAAGAAACCAGTACGGGCGACGATAAAATTTTACTCAAATGTAACGTATTTTACTCAATGTATCTAATCGGCACCCAAGGTAACGCACCGCCCAGCGTGAAGGCACAAGGCCGTAGCCTACCTCTCAGCGAAAGGGCGGGTTTACATAATATCTATTATCGGAACATAGATACTTGGTGCCGTTGGTAAGGTAATATGGTTATACTGGTTATG
>MVQK01000125.1 GCA_002067515.1 Pelotomaculum sp. PtaB.Bin013
TCACTTTATCTTTCAGCTATGGCCGTGTAGTTACGTCTTTTGGAAACGCTTTTGTATGCCGGCCTGATGATTTTGCCGTCGTTCACAATTTCTTCAATGCGGTGCGCGCTCCAACCGGCTATCCTGGAAATGGCGAATATCGGTGTGAACATCTCAGGGGGAATGTCCAGCATGCGGTAAACAAAGCCTGAGTAAAAATCAACATTCGCGCTTACGCCTTTATACATTTTACGGTATTTCGCGATAACTTCAGGCGCCAGTTTCTCAACTTTCAAATAAAGATTATATTCATCTTCCAAACCCTTCTCCATCGCGAGCCGGGCAACATGTTTTTTAAAAATAACAGTCCTTGGGTCAGACACTGAGTAAACAGCATGTCCGATACCATAAATCAGGCCTGAACGGTCAAAAGCTTCCTTATTAATTAATTTAGCAAGATAGCTTTCAATTTCTTCATCATCATGCAAATCCTTTACTGTTTGCTTCATGTCCTCAAACATTTGAATAACCTTGATGTTGGCTCCTCCGTGTCTCGGCCCTTTAAGCGATCCGAGCGCCGCGGCTATTACAGAGTATGTGTCCGACCCGGACGATGTAACGACATGTGTCACAAAGGATGAATTGTTGCCCCCACCATGCTCGGCATGCAGCACCAGGGCAAGATCGAGCAGTGCCGCTTCAAGCTTTGTGAATTTGCTGTCCGGTCTTAACATGTGCAGAATATTTTCGGCTGTGCTGAAATCCGGTTGCGGGCTGTGTATATACAAGCTGTTGTTTCCGTGATAATGAGAGTAGGCCTGATAACCATAAACCGCGAGCGCCGGGAAACAAGCAATCAGTCTGATGCATTGCTTTAAAACGTTTTTGATGGAAGTGTCGTCGGCGTTATCGTCAAAACTATATAAAGCCAGCACACTTCTTGCCAGCAAGTTCATCATATCCTTGCTCGGCGCTTTCAAAATCATGTCGCGGACAAAATCCTCGGGTAGTTTTCTATACTCGGATAAAAGCCGCTCAAAATCCATTAATGTTCCTTTATCGGGGAGATCTCCAAATAGCAGCAAAAAACAAGTTTCTTCAAAACCATAGCGTCCGTCTTTAAAGAAACCATTTACGATATTAAATATATCAATACCCCTGTATATTAATCTGCCCGCGACAGGAATAGTTTCATTTTCGTCAATAATATAGGCATGGACCTCGCCGATCTCGGTCAAACCAACAAGCACACCCTTGCCGTTTAAATCCCGGAGTCCGCGTTTTACGTTATATTTGCTGAATAACTCAGGTTCGATCAAGTTGTTGCTTTCAGCCATTTCACACAATCTATCAATTATTTTTCCCTCGATCTTTTCCAAGTTGTCATTATTCATAAAACAATACCTCCTTGGGAAAATTTCGTTTATAATTATAAATTAATAATAGGAAAACAACTAACCAGTTAAATTTAACAACATAAGAAACTGTTAAACATGACTCAAAGTTATCCAACTATTACAATAATGGCACTTAAATTAATATTATTACAGATTATTCTTATTTTTTACATAAACAGTATATCAAATATTAGTTTTGGTGTAAAGAAAGCACTAAGGCAAAAAATATAACCATCTTTCCTAATATTGCCCATTTTCAACATATCTGTTTATCTAACAACGTATTTCGTCATAATTCCCTATTATCTTCATAAGTCGCACATAAAGTATACATATTGTAGTTTTGCTGTAGTTTGTTAATCTTTCCCCACATTTGAATTTATCATAAAACGTTTTTCAGCCTTATTGCTTCTTTCTCCGGGATGTGATTAACCATTAACTTCAGCTCCGCTAATTGCCCCCAGGAAAGTGCGATATCTTTCCTCGCGATATATTCCTTGATCTTTGCCATGGAAAACTCGATATTATCGATTTCCTGGTGGTCCAGAACAGTAGGCCACCATTTCGCTTTATTTTCCCAACTTTTTTCCAGTTCAGCAGTTTGCTCGTAAGCTTCATTCCATTGATTACTCTCAAGCCTTTGTTCTATTTGTTCAATATTGCTCATTAATTCTCCCGAAGAGACTTGCAACCGGTGATTTGTCCAGAATCCCAAGGCAACTATTGCCGCAAATATGATTAATAGAGCCGACAAAAGTCTCAATTTTAAAACTCCTTCAGAGAAATTTTTACATCGCTTTTGATTTTACCTGATAAAACAACTTTCCTTCAGTGTCGAGACTGGCAAAAAGCACTTCCTTAAGGTTGTTCACGCCAAAATTTTTTAGCTCTGATTTTAGCCAGTCCGCGTCAAGGTTTATTTTGGCCAGATTTTTATGGAATACATAGCCGTCAATAATAAGTGTAACCGGCATACCTTCATAAGCCGTCGGCAAATTCATATCCGCCGGAACAACGGGCCTTTTCTGTGATTTGGGAATAACGTTTAATTTGCCGCTTGTTTCCAAAATGGCAAACTCCACATCGGCGATATTAGGCGTGTCCTTGGATCTGAGCTGCTCCAGCAAATCATTGATGTTGTAACGGAGCCGGTACAGTTCTTGCTCAACAATTTTTCCGTTTTCAATCAGTACACTGGGAGTGCCGCAAATTATCCCCCTGGCACGCTCGCTCTTCAAAGCGACATATGACAGGGCAACCTGAGCCACGATCAGAGTAAAAATCGGGAACAGGCCGCTGGCAAGCGGCACACCGGTATTCTCCATCGGAATCGCCGCCAGGGCTGAAAGCATAATTACAATCACAAGTTCGTATGGCTGGAGTTGGCCTATCTGCCTCTTGCCCATTAATCTCAAGCCGATCACTACTACGGTAAATAAAATTAGGGTGCGTATAATCCCAATCAGCATGTTATCCTTCCCGTACTTATTAATTTCTACATATTATTTCTCAGCGAAATTAATTATATTTTGCCTGTTTGTACCAATATGTCTTATAATGTTTTATGGGCACAAATTTATCACGGATTGTATTGGAGCGGCGCTTGTCAACAGGCTCACATTAACGTATCTTAACGCCGGGAGGTCTAAGTATGATTAGATACAAGCTGGCTGTCGACACCGGAGGCACTTTTACGGATTTTTGCCTGATGGGGGAAAACGGCGAGCTGCATATCGCCAAAGAGCCTTCAATTCCCGAAGATCCTTCCCGGGCCGTGCTGGCGGGGATAAAAAATATTACACAAAAAACTGGGGTTGACCCCGGCCAAATCGACTTCATCCTGCACGGCACAACAGTGGCCACCAACGCCATCCTGGAGCGAAAAGGAGCGCGCCTGGCGCTCATCACCACCAGGGGTTTCAAAGACATCATCTATATCGGGCGGCAAAACCGCCCCCATCTGTACAACTTCTGGGCTGTAAAGCCGCCGCCCCTGCTGCCCCGCCATCTGGTCCTGGAAGTAAACGAGCGGGTATTAGCCGACGGTTCTGTTCACCTTGCCCTCGAGGAAAAAGAAATCCAGTCGGTAATCTTGCAGGTTAAGGAAGCCGGCGTGGAATCAGTAGCGATTTGCCTGCTGCATTCATATATCAACCCGGTCCACGAAGCCATGCTCAAAAATGCCATAAAAGAGCATTTGCCGCACCTATCCGTCACAATTTCCGCTGAAATATTGCCTGAATTCAGAGAATACGAGAGAACCAGCACCACGGTGATCAACGCGCTGGTCAAGCCCTTGATGGACAAGCATATCAGCCGGTTGGAAAAAGATTTAACCACCACCGGTGTCAAAAGTGAATTATTCATTATGCAGTCCAGCGGGGGTGTAATCACCGCTCCCCAGGCGCGGGAGCAGAGCGCCCGCATCGCTCTCAGCGGGCCGGCGGGCGGCGTGCTGGCCGGTGTTCACCTGGCCGGCCTGACCGGTAACAAAAACCTGATCACGGCCGACATGGGCGGCACCAGCATGGATATTTGCCTGATTAATAACGGCAAATCGCGTTTTACCACGGAAGGCGCCATCGGCGGTTACCCGCTGCGGCTGCCCATGCTGGATATTCACACCATCGGCGCCGGCGGGGGCAGCGTTGCCTGGGTTGATCCCGGCGGCGCGTTAAGGGTGGGTCCGCAAAGCGCCGGTTCGGTTCCCGGACCTGCCTGTTACGGCCTGGGCGGTGAAGAGCCTACGGTAACAGACGCCAATTTGATTTTGGGCAGGTTGGACCCGGCTGATCTGGCCGGTGTGAAAATATTAAAACCGGAGCTAGCCGCCCGGGCTGTCAGTGAAAAAATCGGCGCCCCTCTCGGGCTGACATTAGAGCAAGCCGCGGAGGGAATCATCAGGGTGGTTAACGCCAACATGGTCCGGGCCATGCGGTTGGTATCGGTACAAAAAGGATACGACCCCAGGGATTTCACCCTGGCGCCGTTCGGCGGCGCGTGTCCCCTACATGCTGTGGAACTGGCGCGGGAACTGGGCATCCCCCGCATCATGGTGCCTCCCCACCCGGGCGTTGCCTCCGCGTGGGGAATGCTCTCCGCCGACGTGCGCCACGATTACTCTCTGACCCGCATTGTTGATTTGACCCCTGCCGTCTGCGCGGAGATCAACGGCGAATTTGCCCGGCTTACCGGACAAGGGCGCGAGGATCTGGCCCGGGAAGGATTCGCGGAACCGGAAATGAGCTTCAACAGGTTTCTGGACATCCGCTACCAGGGACAATCTTATGAATTAACTCTTTCCATCCCGGGCAATTCACTGATAGAAGCGGATATCCAAATCATCATCAGGCGTTTTCACCGCCTGCACCAGCAAAACTACGGCTACTGCCGGGAAAACGCTCCGGCGGAAATCGTCACTTTGCGTCTCACCGCCACCGGCGCCCTGCCGAAAATATCACCCCGGCTGCATACCGGGGCCAAAGAAGCAAATATTTCGGGGACAAGACAGGTCTACCTGTCCGGAGAATACCGCCAGGTGCCGGTACACGCCAGGCGGCAGATCGGCCCCGGCTGGCATACCGAGGGGCCCGCTATCATTACCCAGGCTGACGCCACCACTTTGATCTGGCCCGGGGACCGGGTTTACTGCGACCGCTGGGGCAACATTATTATTGAAACGAAGGTGCGGTAATTATGAGGACTGATCCTGTCACCCTGGAGGTGCTTCGCAACGCCCTGCAGTCAGTGGCGGAAGAAATGGGCGCCACTCTTACCCGTACGGCCCTCTCTCCCAACATCAAGGACCGCCGGGACTGCTCCACGGCGATATACACCCCGGCGGGGGATCTGGTCGCCCAGGCCGAGCATATCCCTTTACACCTGGGCCTGATGCCCACTGTGGTAAAAAAAGTGCTGGAAATTTTCCCGCCGGAAAATCTAGCCCCGGGCGACGCCGTGATGATCAACGATCCTTATGTCAGCGGCTCGCACCTGCCGGACGTGTGCGTGATCTCCCCCGTTTTTGCCGGGAACCGCCTGCTGGCCATCGTCGCCAACCTGGCCCACCATGTGGATATAGGGGGATCAGTTCCCGGCAGCATGTCCACTTCGGCCACAGAAATTTTCCAGGAAGGCGTCAGGATACCTCCCGTTAAAATATGCGGCAGGGGACAGATTAACGTTGACTTATTAAGGGTGCTGGCTCACAATGTCAGAACCGCCGATGAGTTTTACGGTGATGTCCAGGCCCAGCTTTCCGCCAACCAGGTGGGATGCAGGAGGATGCAAGAACTGGAACAAAAAACAGGATCGGAAACCTTGAAGGATTGCATGAATGAAATCATTAATTACACTGAGCGGAGGCTCCGTACGGCTTTAAGCGGTATTCCCGACGGCAGTTATCAATTCACTGATTACCTGGAAGGGGACGGCATCAGCGGCGACCTGATCAAAATCACCGCCTGCGTGCAAATCGATGGCGGGAGCGTCAAGGTTGACTTTACCGGCACCAGCCCGCAGGTAAAAGGCCCCGTCAATGCCACCAGGGGCGTTACCCTGGCCTGTGTCTTTTTTGCCGTCAAAGCCGTGGCCGATCCCGAGCTGCCTTCCAGCGAAGGCATAGCCAGGGTAGTGGAGATTATCACCCCGGCCGGCACCCTGGTCAACCCCTGTTTCCCGGCGCCTGTCGCCCACGCGAACATCAACACCGCCCAAAGGATCACCGACGTGGTGCTGGGCGCCCTGGCGCAGGCGGTTCCCCACAGGGTGACCGCCGCCGGCACAGGCAGCATGAGCAACTTTACCATCGGCGGCAGGGATGCCCGGCGGCGGTACTATTCATACGTGGAAACCTACGGCGGCGGCCAGGGGGCTAAATT
>MVQK01000126.1 GCA_002067515.1 Pelotomaculum sp. PtaB.Bin013
CCAGAGCCCGACGGACTCTGGTTTGACTTTCGCAGCGGGGAGTGGATTCGAATACCATCCCCTCAATGGGGACCAGTGACCTACTTTGTTTTCCTAAAACAAAAACCACCTTTCCAGGTGGTTTCCAGTAGCGGGGAGTGGATTCGAATACCATCCCCTCAATGGGGACCAATGACCTCATTCTTTTTCCCAAAACAAAAACCACCTTTCCAGGTGGTTTCCAGTAGCGGGGAGTGGATTCGAACCACTGACCTCCGGGTTATGAGTCAAAATCCTGAATCCGTGCCATTTGTGCGGCGGGCTCTGCAAATCAGCCGACCTGACGAACTCTGGTCCATGCTTGCCGGGCACGCTGCGGTAGCTAATCGATGTTCGTATAGTATCTGTTTTACCTGGATTCGTCAAGTGATTATTCTTGATGTTTTCTTTGAAACCTAGATATTATTAATTAGAGATGAATAAATTATAATTTGCCTTAGGCTGCAATTTAATTTTCGGTGTGTGAAATTTTGAATGTTACTTTGAGAAAACACTTTCTAAGGCTGCTTTCCCTTTCTGAGCAAAATCAGGCAGTTTTTCATTGGAAATATTCCTGACTGCTCCTTCAGTTCCAGCCGCACATGCCGTTTCGTAATACCAGCACTTATATTCAATCACATCCATTGTGTTTTGCAGCTCTTCCATTTGCTTCTTGACGACCTCTTTCCTTTGCAAGTACATATCACGTCTTTTTTCCAGTGTTGAATCGCCTTCACTACACCAATCTAGAAATTGTTTTATTTCTTTAATTTGCATCCCTGTCGCTTTTAAGCATTCGACCATACTCAAAGCGGCTAACTCAAGATCAGAGAAAACCCGAATTCCTCCATTGCTTCGTTTTACATTCGAAAGAAGTCCTTCACGGTCATAATACCGTAAGGTAGATGTCGGAATATTAAGCTTATTTGCAACTTCACCTATTGAATAATACATTTAGATCTCCAATCATTTCATTGATTAACCCTTGACTTAAACCTAACTTCAAGTTCTATAATAATAGTAAAGGTTGTTCGTTTATTTGTCAATTATTGGATTGAGCATAAATGACTTTTCAACCGCGTTAAATAAGATTGGAAAAAGATTTATCTAAAGGAGAATTAAAATGATCATAAATGAAAAATATTCATTAACGAATGGGGTAGAGATTCCAAAACTCGGTCTTGGAACCTGGATGATTAATGACAACAATGTTGTCCAGGCAGTAAAAGATGCAGTAAAAATTGGCTATCGCCATATTGACACAGCACAGGCATATCAAAATGAGCATGGTGTTGGGGAAGGTGTCAGAGAAAGTGGCGTAAAAAGAGAAGAAATATTCGTAACAACGAAACTTGCTGCAGAAGTGAAATCCTATAAAAAGGCCGTTTCCTCCATTGAAAATTCACTTAAAGCCTTGCAGCTTGATTATATCGACATGATGATCATCCACAGTCCAAAACCATGGACGGCATTTCATAAGGATGAACCTTTTTTTGAAGGAAACCGTGAAGCATGGCGAGCGCTTGAAGAAGCTTATAAAGTTGGTAAACTGCGTGCCATTGGGCTTTCGAATTTTGAAAAAGCAGATATCGACAATATCCTTGCTTCTTGCTCCGTCAAGCCGATGGTAAATCAAATCCTGGCGCACATCAGTAATACGCCTTTGGAACTGATTCAATACACACAGGATAAAGGAATTCTAGTGGAGGCTTATTCACCGGTTGCGCACGGCGAGTTATTGAAAAATACCAAAGTTTCAGAAATGGCAAAGAAATATGGTGTTAGCGTACCTCAATTAAGCATTCGGTATGTGCTACAGCTTGGTCTTCTTCCATTACCTAAAACTACAAATCCGGAGCATATGAAAAATAATGCAGACGTGAATTTTGTCATCTCTGATGTAGATATGGATGTTTTGAAAAATATTGAAAAGATCAAGGATTATGGAAATGCCAGCATGATGCCAGTTTATGGCGGACAGCTTAATCTAAAATCGATGCTTTCAGCAGTAATCCATTCAAGACGCCGCTCGGAATAACAATGGAACGCAACGATTGAACTGTTTTCAAGGCCTTCTAGGAGAAAATACAGTTATTGATTCATACATAAAAAATTGTGGCATTGGCACGATTCAATAACAGTAGGAAAAAGGAAGAATAATGAAATATCTAAATATGAATGAGTTCAAGAATGTGAATATCTTTAGAACAGGTATTCCCAATTTTATGCTGGCAAAGTATATGACGGGCAAATCCTATCTGAATCCGATTAAGTTGGTTGGAAGATCGATGATGCTAGCCAATGTTACCTTTTCTCCCGGTTCACGCACTTTCTGGCATGTCCATCGAAGTACCAAAGGTGGTGGACAGATCTTGATTTGCACAGCAGGAGAAGGATGGTATCAAGAGGAAGGAAAAGATCCAGTCTCGTTGGTACCGGGAATGGTGGTCAATATTCCAACAGATCTGCTGCATTGGCATGGTGCAAAAAGGGATTCGTGGTTCAGTCATATCGCAGTGGAAATCGGCGGCGAAAATGTTAAGAACGAGTTCGTCCGCCCGGTGACTAAAGAAGAATACAATCACCTGATTGAAACCGAACAAGCGGTAAAAGTTGAAGGTACAACTGCCTTTGACAGGGATAATGTTTTCGGCAAGGGATTGCCCAACGATAGGTTCGCCCAGTATTTCACCGGAAACAGCTATTTAAATCCCATGTTCAAACCGGAAAAAGGGAAACCCTTTGTGGCGAATGTAACCTTTGAACCTGGCTGTCGAAACCACTGGCATATCCACAAATCCTCCGCGGGCGGTGGTCAGGTACTTGTCTGCACTGCAGGCGAGGGATGGTATCAGCGGGAAGGTAAAAAGGCGAAGAGCTTAAAACCGGGAGATACGATTTATATTCCTGCTGGTATAAAGCACTGGCATGGCGCCGAGAAGAATACCTGGTTCAGCCATCTTTCCATTGAAGTACCTGGCGAAAACAGCAGCAATGAGTGGCTTGAGCCAGTTTCAGACGAGGTATACAACAAACTATAAAAAAGTAAATGGATATGGAAGAGGAACGAGGAAGGGAAGCATGTAAGAATTCGACGATTGCGAGTGTTTACTGAGTTTTCTTGAGTTTAAGGCAAAAAAACTCAGTCTCATAAGAACCTTGTCAATACTTCAAGTTTTAATCGTTTCTAATTGAGCAAAAATAAACACACTCAATCCTTTAAAGGAGATTGTTCATGAAAAAACAAACTGCGGGAAGAAACGCCCTGGGAACATTCGCACCAAAATTTGCTGAATTAAATGATGATGTCTTATTTGGCGAAGTTTGGTCGAGAATCGATAAGCTTTCTCTGCGAGATAGAAGTATTGTTACTGTCACGATTCTATTGACCAAAGGTATATTCGACAGCTCATTGAAATACCATATACAAAATGCAAGAAATAACGGCGTTACGGGCGAAGAGATGGCTGAAATAATTACTCATGCAGCTTTCTACGCGGGCTGGCCAAACGCATGGGCAACTTTTAATCTAGCAAAAGAAGTCTATGAAGCAGCAGAAAATAACGGATGAGCTTAACGGTAAAAATAAACTATATTGGTTGATGGAAATGGTCTTTTTGGATGAAACTAATAACAAATAAAATTTATGATGAAGAACGCGCCTTATATGGAACGAACAACCTTCATTTAATTAATTGTTCTTTTGATGGACCTGCAGACGGCGAGAGCGCATTAAAGGAATCAAATAATATTATTGCAGAAGGGTGCTACTTTAATCTTCGCTACCCTTTCTGGCATGTTAATGAACTGGAAATCCTGGATAGCGAAATGACTTCGCTTTGTCGAGCAGCTCTTTGGTATTCGCATCAGATTACTATTTCAAATTCCAATATGCGTGGAATCAAGGCACTTCGAGAGTGTTCGGATGTCAAACTTCTTGGATGTGAAATTGATTCTCCCGAGTTTGGCTGGTTCGGGCATGATTTTCATATGGATAATTGTTCGGCTCAAAGTGAATATTTCATGCTCCGTTCAGAAAATCTTGATTTTCATGAAGTTAAGTTATCTGCGAAATATGCATTTCAATATATCAAGAATTCGATCTTTGAAAACTGTGAATTCGATACCAAAGATGCATTCTGGCATGCTCAAAATGTTACAGTAAAGAACAGTGTTGTGAAAGGTGAATATCTTGGTTGGTATTCTGAAAATCTCACTCTTGAGAACTGTATAATCATCGGAACACAACCACTATGTTATTGCAAGAATTTAAAATTAGTTAACTGTGAAATGATCGATACTGATCTTTGCTTTGAAAAATCCGAGGTTGAAGCCACTATTAGCACCCTTGTAATCAGCATTAAGAATCCAAAATCAGGTCAGATTATCCTTCCTGGGGTAGGTGAAATAATCCAAAATGATCCAGATTCTCAAACGAAAATTACAATCTCAAATTAGCAGCAAAAGATGTGAAGAAAAAATATATTTTCTTCACCCTTTTGGGCGCTTAGCAAGAAATGATCATTAATCATGAAATTAGTTAAACACCTTCAATTGCCTATCTTACTTCTACTTCTATTATTACCTTTAGTCTCTTGTGTTTCAGAGCAAAAGGCTAACCCTACTTCAGCGCTATTACCTACTAAATTGCTGTCCACATCAACTATGTCTACCGTAACGGAAACGTTTACTTCAACGGTAGAACCATCTCAAACACTAGTCGCAATAGATCCTGACCCAGGGAATTCAACTTTAGTGGAGACTAATATTATGAATATTCAAATTGGCGACAACTTGCTTACTGCTACACTTGTTGAAAATTCTTCTACATCAGCGCTAAAAGAACTCCTTTCTAAAGGACCTATCTCTATAAATATGCGAGACTATGGCAGCATGGAAAAAGTCGGTCTTTTAGGAATGAATTTACCCACTAACGACCAGCAGATCACAACAGAAGCCGGAGATATTATCTTGTATCAGGGAAACGCCCTGGTGATCTATTACGCGCCGAACTCCTGGAATTTCACCAGACTCGGAAAGATAAATAATGTAACATCAGAAATACTGAAAGAGATCTTAGGTGATGGGAATGTTACGATCACGATCTCTTTACCGGATTAATCACTTTAAAACTAATTATCAATTCTAAAAATAGTCAAGTAAAGTCAATACCTTTGTTGTGTTGAGGGACAATAACGGGGATCGATTTCAATACATTAATTGGGGGTGTGTTATAGCTTTCTAGCAAAACCTTCCCTGCTGATCGTTTCAGTGGAGAAGGAAAATAAAATTTCCAAAACAAGAAAACCTGCTACGATGAAGGCTCTTTACCATATCTAGTTATGGTTCATTATTGGTGAATCCACCAATTGGTTTTACTGGCTCTTAGTTTTTCAAACGATTATTTCACCTGAAAATATATATCAATTTGGATAGGCATATTCCCATCCATCCTATCGAAATTATCAGGTTGTTTTTAAAACCAAATCCCGTTATCCTCAAGGAAACAATTTATATAAGGAATTACGCATGTTTAAACCAAAAACGACCATTTCTGGTCGTCTCGGAAACAGTAGCGGGGGTTGGATTCGAACCAACGACCTCCGGGTTATGAGAGATTTTCCTGGTTTCGGAGCGTTTTTCACTCAGGCTCCGCATTTTAGCCTGGCCTGAGGGACGCTCTTCTGAAGAGGCCGGAGGATCTTTGGTTACGAGTTATTAGTCGTATGATAGCCACTTTTTATGGCAGGGTCAAGTAGTAGTTTTTTCGCGACCCGGAGGACGATGGTTGAGTTTTGATGAAGGAACGTCAAAAATCCACGACCTTTTCGTTCTATCGTTCTTATGTGATTTGTTAAGATTAATCAAGATTTTTGTTGTCACAAAAGGTCAATCGTTGTCCAAAATGGATGTGAGTATCATTAAATAAACCATTTCCTAAATCGTCAATTTTTCCACAATTTGACGATTTAGGAAACTTTAGTTATTTGAACAATATTCCGAAAAACCAGGTTTGTTAGAACTTGATAGATACTATTTGTTTAGGTTCGAAAGATAGAAATTGAACCTAACATTAGTCATCAATTTTTAAGATTACCTACTTGATCTAATGTCATCTTGCCTTACTGGTCTCGTTGACACCCTTTAATCCTTATTCACCTGTCGGCAGAGAATACAGCTCCTCGATCGTCATACCAAAGGT
>MVQK01000127.1 GCA_002067515.1 Pelotomaculum sp. PtaB.Bin013
CAGAAGTTTCAAAATTTGCCGGGCGGCGCTCTTGAAGAGTATAAGAAAGCGCACGTTCTTAATGGCGCCGCCGGTTGAGCCGGCGCAGCCGCCGACGAACATTAACAGTAACAAGATAATCTTGCTGAAATCAGGCCAGCGATCAAAGTCCGCTGTTACATAGCCGGTAGTGGTTATAATGGAGGAAACAGTAAAAAAGGAAGAGCGGAACGCTTCACTCGGAGTATAGCCCAGTGTATTAAAAGCGTTTAGGGCGATAAGCGCGGTGCTGACTGCAATAATGCCCAGGTAGAGCTTAGTCTCAGGGTCCTTTAGTAAAGCTTTAAAATTACCGCGCATGATGCTGTAGTGCAGGGCGAAGTTCATGCCGCAAATGCTCATGAAAAAAATCACGATGTATTCTATAGCCGGACTGTTGTAAGCGCCTATACTGGCGTTTTTGCAGGAAAAGCCGCCTGTGCCCACCGAACCGAAGGTGTGAATGAAGGAGTCGAACAGCGGCATTCCGGCCAGGACGAGAAGGATTACCTCCGTTGCTGTTATCAGCATGTAGACTTTCCAAAGTTGTCTGGTGGTCTGAAGAATGCGGGGCAGCACCTTGCTCTTGGTGGGGCCGGGCACCTCAGCCTTATATAGCTGCATGGCGGCGACCTTTAAAGACGGGATGAGCGCCAGGATGAGCACGATGGTACCCATGCCGCCCAGGAAATGGGTGAAACTCCGCCAGAACAGGATCCCGTGCGGCAGGATTTCCACGTTGGGGATCACCGAGGCGCCGGTGGTAGTAAAGCCGGACATTGTTTCGAAAAAGGCGTCGTAAAAAGTGGTTAAAGTGCCGGACAGGAGAAAAGGAATGCCGCCACAGGCTGCGGTAACCAGCCAGGTCATGGTGGCTATGGCAAATCCCTCGCGGTATCCGACATCTTTATTCCTGACGCGGATCAGCGTTAACAAAAAGCCCGGTACTGCCAGTAGAAGAATGCTGTAGAGAAAGGGTAGCATGTCCGGTTCCTTGTAGTACAGGGAAAGGAAGAAGGACGGCAGCATGGCCCCGGCTTCACATATTAGTACCAGCCCCAGGGTTCTAATAATAAGGTTTTTGTTCAAGCGGAGATCCTCCCAGGTTGAATAGGTTCTCAATAATGTGCATGATATGCCCGAGAGCGAATACCACCAGGCGATCATTTTCCAAAATTACGTCGTTGCCCTCTGGAATTATAGTATCCTCACCGCGAATTATAGCCCCGATGATGACTCCCTTGGGCATTCCCGAGTTCTTCAAAGCTTTGCCGGCAATTTTGGTGCCGGGCTGGACGATTATTTCGAATACTTCGGCTTGACCATTCAGAAGAAGGAACAGGGAGAGAAGACGGCCGCCCCGGATGAAGCGCAGGATCTCACTGACCATGTTCAATCGCGGGCTAATGGCGGCGTCCACCCCTAATCTTTCCACCATAGAAGTATAGCTCGGCCGGCTGACCTTGGCTACCACCCTTTTGGCTCCCATCTGTTTGGCCAACAAGGCGAGCAGGAGGTTTTCCTCGTCTATACCGGTCACCGCTACGAATCCGTCAGTTTCTTTAAGACCTTCACGTTTTAAGATTTCAATGTCCGAACCGTCGCCCTGCAGGACCAGCGTTTCCGGCAGGCTCTCAGCCAAGTCCCGGCAGCGCTCCAGGTTTTGCTCGATAATTTTTACCCGGATGCCCTGGGAGTTGAGTTTTTCCGCCAGGTAGTAAGAGATTCTGCCGCCTCCCAAAATGATCACATCCTGCATTTTTTGCTTCTTCTTTTTAATCTTCATACAAAACTTGTTTACACTTTCAGAATGACCGAGCAAATAAATGGTATCGCCGGACAGAATGATGTCTTTCCCGCCGGGTATGACCATTTCCCCACGGCGTGAAATGGCCACGATCAGGCAAGCCCTGGGCAGTTCCACGTCTTTTATTTTCCTGCTGACAAAAGCTGTCATAGTTTCATCTACCGTGACGTCTGCCATCAGGATCTTACCGTCGGCAAAGAGTTCGGTGTGAACAGGCAGGGCTACTGTCAGGAGCCGGCTGATTTCCATGGCCGCGGCGTATTCCGGGTTTACCACCAGGTCGAGACCCATGTCCTCTTTGGAGACGATCAGGTCGCGGGCGTGGTCCGGGTCCCTGATCCGGGCGACTGTCCTTGGTATGTTCATTTTTTTAGCCATCATGCAGGCGATCATGTTGATTTCGTCGCTGTTCGTTACCGCCACCAGGAGGTCACTTCCAGCCACCTCTGGAGACTTCAGTATCCGGGCGCTGGAACCATTCCCTTTCATCGCGATGACGTCCAAATTGTTTTCGTATATCTTGGACAATTTAGATTCATCCTTATCAATGACCAGAATGTCATGTCCCTCTTCACAGAGTCGCCGGATGATCTCCATGCCCACTTTTCCTAATCCAATTACGGTGATTTTCATACAATTACTCCTACTTTAACAATTTCCTTTTGGATAGCTAAATATCGGAATTCTTATTCACTAAATTAATTTATATAAAGTTAAATTGAATGCGATTTTCTCAGATCTCAAAATTCAAAAATCATTTTACGTTATTATATAATAATCGACAAGAAATAAAATGTCGAGTTTTAGTTATCATCTGTAATTAAAAGTTTTATATTTGAATTTATGTTTTTTCGGTGAGAGTAGAAAATATTGCAGGGATTACAGTGAATTTAAAGAAATCTCATAATAGAGCGGGAAAAATGCAATAGGTAAAGAAAGAAGGCTCTATTGGTGAGTAAACAGATTAATGAAAGCACGCATAATGAGGAGGTGGGCCTCCACCTAAACAGGTTGTATGAAGTTCTGAGCCTGGTTAACCAGGCAATGGTGCGGGCCCGCTCACCAGAAGAGCTTTTTGCCGAGGTATGCCGCATAGCTGTGGAGAACGGGGCTTTCATGCTGGTTTGGATCGGTCTGTACAACCCTGAGACTCATGCTGTGATACCAGTCGCTTGGGCAGGCGAACCTCTGGATTTCGTGAGAAAAGTCAACGTTTTTGCCGACAACCGGCCAAGAGGACGGGGACCCACCGGCTCTGCCATCCGTGAGGGGGTACCCGTCATCATCAACAACACCTTGCAAGACCGGCACTCATTTCCCTGGCGTGAGGCGCTTGACGAGGCGGGGATTCGCGCGGCCGCGTCTTTTCCCTTCAAGGTAAAAGGCGTGGTACATGGTGCCCTGAGCCTTTATGTAAACAAAATGGATTATTTTAAGGATAAAGAAATTACCTTGCTTGAAGAAGTATCGCGGGATATTTCTTTTTGTCTGGAGCGTATGGAGGAAGAAAAGCAGCGCAGGCTGGCGCAAGCGGCGCTCAAGGAAAGCGAGTGGCGCTACCGCGAGGTATTTGTCAACGCCTCCAACGGCATCTTTGCGCTAGACGTGACTTCCGAGGGCAAATTTCGGTTTGCCAGCTTGAACCCGTCAGGTGAAAAAATGTTGGGATACTCTATCGTGGATATTCAAGGCAAATCCCCGGAAGAATTCCTCTCCCCCGAAAACGCTGAAATCTTGAACGCTAATTATAACAAGTGTATTAACGCGAATGCGCCGGTCAGCTATGAATATGAAATTGGCTTAAAGGCCGGATACAGGTACTTCCAAACCACCCTTGTCCCCGTGCGGGATTCATCCGGACGAATATGCCGGATTATCGGAATTGCTGATAACATCACTGAGCGTAAGCAGGTTGAGCTGGAATTGCGGCAAAGCGAGAAAAAATACCGCCAGTTGATGGAACTGGCTCAGGAAGGTATTTGGGTAATTGATCTTGATGCCAGGACAACTTTTGTGAACCCCAGAATGGCTGAAATGCTGGGATACACTGTAAAGGAAATGATAGGCCGGACGCCTTACTCGTTTGTTGAGGATTGTTCCGTTGAAGCTTGGAAAGCTATCTTCGAGCACCGTAAACAGGGTGTCTCGGAGCAATTTGATTTTATATTTATTCGTAAGGACGGTACAAGGATTTATACGAGCATGACAGCTTCGCCTATTGTTGATGATAACGGGAATTTCGCCGGTTCAATAGCCGTTGCGGCAGATATCACCGAGCGAAAAAAGGCGGAGGAAGCGTTGCGGGAAAGTGAGGCAAATCTTCGGCGGATCACCGATAATATGATGGATATGATCACCCAAACCGACGCCGGGTTAGTTTACTGTTATGTCAGCCCTTCACATAAAAGTTTTTTAGGATATGAGCCTAAAGATTTGATTGGGAGGTCTGTTTTAGACTTCGTACATAGGAGCGACTTGAAAAGAACGGCGGAAATGCTTGATGTTTTTTTTAAAACCAAAGAGCAGATTAAGTTGGAAGTGCGCTACAGGCACGTCAGCGGGCACTACCTGTGGATTGAAAGCACCGGCAATATATTGCTTGATGATAGAGGCCGGGTAACAGGAGCCATTTTTGAAAAGCATGATATCACCGAGCGAAAAACAGCTGAGATGAAAGTTAAAGCCTATGAAATTAAGCTGAGATCACTTGCGGCAAAATTGTCATTAGCCGAGGAGCGGGAGCGGCGGCGTATCGCATTAGACATTCACGATCATATCGGGCAGTCCCTCGCAGTCGCCAAAATGGAGTTGGGCGCGTTGCGGGAATTAATGCCAAACGCCACACTGAAAAGAAATGTTGACGAGATCGAAACGCTTATTAAAAAAACAATTCAATATACACGTTCATTGACGTTTGAAATAAGCCCGCCCATCCTTTATGAACTTGGATTTGAAGCGGCTGTTCAATGGTTGGGTGAGCAAATAATTGAAAAGCACGGGATCAGGTTTAATTTTCGGGATGACGGGCAGTCAAAGCCGATGGACGATGAAATACGGGTTATTCTTTATACCGCGGTAAGAGAGATACTTATGAATATCATTAAGCATGCCAAAGCGCGAAGAGCGTTGGTATCTATACAGAAACAAGGAAAGAACTTAATTATAGTGATTGAGGACGACGGTTCGGGTTTTGATATTTCTAAAAGAGGCTTTAATTTAAGTAAGATTGGCGGATTTGGCCTTTTTAGTGTGCGTGAACGTTTGGTGCATATGGGAGGTAATATGGAAATAAAATCTAAACACAATATGGGGACTATCGTTACTATGGAAGCGCCTCTCAGGCGCCGGTAAGGTTGTTGGGGGGATACATTTGAGTATTAGCTTAATTCTTGTTGACGACCATAAGATCGTCCGTGACGGCCTCCGCTCCTTACTTAAGGAAACACCTGGGATGAAAGTAATCGCTGAAGCCGCGGAAGGCCGCACGGCAGTGCGGTTGGCGCGGGAACTGTCGCCCGATGTTGTTATTATGGATGTCGCGATGCCTGACTTAAACGGCATCGAAGCCACCCGCAAGATCAAGGAAGAAAGCCCGAATACAAAAGTCATCGCTTTATCGATGCATTCAGATAAAAGATTTGTGTCGGAGATGTTAAGCGCCGGCGCTTCGGGATACCTGCTCAAGGACTGCGCCTTCGAGGAGCTGGCCGGCGCGGTGAATACAATTATCGCGGGTAAATATTACTTGAGCCCCAGTATAACAGGTGTAGTCGTCACAGATTACGTGCAAAGCCTGCATGAAAAAAGGGTTTCTGTTTTTTCCATCCTAACAGCCAGGGAGCGCTAAGTGCTCCAGCTTTTGGCCGAAGGTAGAAATACAGTCCAAATAGCCGCCGTCCTCCACGTGAGCGAGAAGACTGTCGATACTCACCGGAGAAATATAATGAACAAGCTGGGCATACAAAGTATGGCGGGGCTCATAAAGTACGCTATCCGGGAAGGTTTGACCACGATTTAAGGCTGATAGTAAATAATTGCCATATTGTCGAAATAAGTAGTTATAAATATAAATAAGAGAATACGAGGAATAAAATCAGGAATACCCCTATATCTCTGAATGGTTATTTGGATTTATATTAATCAGGGATAATGGGGGTTTTTTTATAAAAAGAGGGAGGTAATCAGAAATGGGGAGGAGTATTAAGTTCAAGTTTATGGCGACAATCATAGTCATCTTGGTGGTGGCCCTGGGAACATTGTCTTATTTTAGCTATAAAAAGGCGCAGCAGGTTCTGATCAGCAACTTTGAGCTCGATCTTACTTCCTTGGCTAAACCTTGCGCCACTGAAGTCAGCTTGTGGCTTGACGAACACAGAACTGAAATTA
>MVQK01000128.1 GCA_002067515.1 Pelotomaculum sp. PtaB.Bin013
TCTAATGGAACTGATGGTGGTAATCGTTATTATCGGCGTATTGGCCTCTATCGCCGTTCCCACAATGAGCAAGCAAGTTGACAAAGCCAAGGTGAAAAGGGCCATGGTGGAAATGAAAACTATGAAAACGGCAATAGACGTTTATAAAGCTGAAAAAGGTTCATATCCGGCAACTGCGCAGATTAATGATGTTCTTAAGGATTATGGCATAAACTTCGGGGCGACCTCATGCAAAGACCCGTGGGAGAAGCCGTATGTATACTCAACGGATGTCAACACTGCTCCGTCAGCTTATAAGATTGTTTCCTATGGCCCGGACGGTGGCTTTACTACCGAAAACGATAATATTATGGCAACCGGTAGTACCAACCCGGCTGAAAGTACTTCGAATGCCGATGCCGCTCTCTTTAGCTATAGGATAAATTCGGATGGTAGTACACCTGCACCATGAGCCGCGTTATATGCCCAAAGGCCGCTAACGGAGAATTAGTTCTTAAGAGATGAAGCGAAATATAAAGATAAAAAGCCTGGTTAATCCTTTTGGAATTTCGTTAATTGAGGTAATGATTGTAGTTGCCATTACCGGTGTGATCATCGCGCTTGTCTTGCCGGATTTTAATAGATTAATCGGGCGTTACAGCCTGGAATGCGTGGCCAGGGAAATGGTTTCGGATATACGCGCTCTTCAACAAAATGCCATAAAAGACGAAAGCTTTGGTTATTGCGTGCTGTTTGACAATGCTGCAGATTGTTATCAGCTGATTAATACCGGCACAGGTGTAAACGCTTATAAAACAATAAAGCTTCCTGCCGGTGTGAATTTGGAACGTTCAACTTTTGACCAAACTAACGATAAACGTCTATTTTTTACCGCGAGCGGAAATCCCTTCGGAGGGATAGGTGGTCATATCACTCTTCAGGACCGGGTAACCGAGGATTACCTGTATGTTATTATTGACTCCGTCGGCAGGGTGCGGATCAGCAAAAGCGCTCCCAAGTAGTGAAATCCATATTTAAAAAACCTTGTTTTCGCTGGGGTGCCAGGTTGAGACAAATTATTATACAAAATGAGCGGGGCTTTACATTGATTGAAGTGCTGGTGGCATTAGCGATTCTCGCTGTGTCGCTTGTGGCGATGATGGACAGCTTCACTACGGCCAGCCGTGGTAATGCTGACGTATACCGTTATAATGTTGCTTTGTCGCTGGCTCAAAGCAAGATGGAAGAAATAAAAAACAACCCTTTTATTTCTGTGGCGGATATTGGTCCAGTTGATTTTACCGAGGAAAGCGACTATTCCGAATTTGCCGGTTATCAGTACACTGTAGCTGTCACAGACAACAATTTAATCAATAAAACGGTTGTCGTCACGGTTTATTACAATGATGAAGGTACCCCGAAAGAAGTGGCTCTGACGGGAGAAATTACGAGGAGGTGAAACCGTGGGTCATCTTAAGAACGAGCGCGGTTTCACCCTGGTTGAATTAATGCTTTCGACTCTCTTGATGAGCATACTTTTCTTGACGGTATGGGATATTTTCAGCCAGTGCTCTATATTCTGGAGGCGGGCGGGAGATAAGGTGGATCTTTATGACAGCCTGCGCATATCGCTGGATAGGATGTGTAGGGAAATAATATGCGCGAAAAATATATCAACATTTAGTGACGTCAACAGCCTCACTTTTGTCAATGCTGATGGGGATACTATTCGCTATTATTGTAATTTAAATGAATTGCTTCGCAGGGAGAAGGGCGTATCAAGTCCGTTGGCGAGTGATATTGTAAATGTCAGTTTTACTTATACCACCAACGCGGGGCTGGTTATTGACCAGACCAATATTGCCGGACAAAAACTTTTGCCCAATTGGACAGACTCCATAAGCCTTCTGACAATATCATTAACGGCGAGGAAACAAGGCGTTCCCGTTGGCCCGGTTGTTCTCACTCAAAAAGTTCGATTGAGGGCGTTGCCGTGAAAAGTATTGGTAGTGAATCCGGCCAGACACTTGTTTTGGTTGTGATGATTACATTGCTGATCCTATTACTAAGTTTTTCAACACTCACTCTGGTTAGCGAGTGCCGCAAGGCATCCTTCGTAGAAAAAACAATGGTTCAGGCTTATTATATTGCAGATGCCGGTGTAGAGCGCGCACTTGCCAAAGTCAAGTCGGACAATGACTGGCTTTGGAATGAAGTTCATTTTGATTCTGATAGGGAAGTAGAATTTATCCTCAATCAAAACTATGCCGGCGGTGTAATCACCAGGGTAACAGTTAAAGAGGAAAGCATTTACCCTGCAGTTCCACTGTCTAGGGAAGATGTCGCTTATACCAATATTTTAATAATTTCGGAAGGCACTTGTGAAAATAGTAGAAAATCGCTTGAAGTGAGGGCAAGAGTAAATGCGCCGCTGCATTTCGCCAGGGGTGTGTGGGTTAATTCACCGGATTCGGAGTTTGGCAACGGCAATGCCGGTGCTGTTACAGTGCCGCCCTTTCCGGCTCTGGATCTGTCGATGTATGAAAAAAACTATGATGTAAAATACATAGGCAATAAAACTATTTCCGGTGATTTCCAAGTCAACGGGATTGTATATGTTGCGGGTGATGTGACGATATCGGGGAATTATCGTGGGGTTGGCGCAATTGTTGCCGGAGGTAATGTATATGTTTCAGGCGACTTGAAAAGATATCATGATGATCAAGCCAGCAGCCTGGCAATTTTATGTTTTGGCAGCGGAGGTATAACAATTGCTGACGGCAAAGAAGTCTGGGCATTGCTGTACACGCCTCCCGGCGGTCCATCGGACGTGCGGGTGGTCAATATCGGGAGCGCCGCAATAGTACACGGCAGTATCATCTGCGATAAAATTATAATAAACCCTGCTGCCAATGCCCTGGTTCAATACGAAAAATCTTTATCAGATAATCAGCCGGATTGGACCACCACTAATATAAGCGTTACTTCATGGCAGGAACCAAGTCCTTTATTACTAAATAAGAGGAGCATATTTTGAAAAGGTTGTTAAGAAATGGCATTATCAGTCCTGCCGGTTTGAAAGCGTTGCTTGCCGGAAGATTGATCCGTAAGCTGGCGCCAAAGAAGACAGATTATGCGGCAGTTGACATCGGTTCAAGGGAAATCAAAGTAGTGCAAGTCAGTATTGCGGACGGCAGCCCTGTGGTTACAGCTTCCGGCCGGCTTCCTACACCCGTGGGCGCTCTGGATACACCGATTAATGAAAGTGAATTGGTAAACGCGCTTAATAAGGTTATTTTGGCTTCAGGGATTCGTGTAAATGAAGTGATCGCCACTATCAGCGGCGACAGAGTAATCACGCGTCATGTCAAATTGCCGGTGATGCCTGCAAGGGAGTTGGAAGCCGCCGTAAACTTTGAAATTGAGAGATTTGTTCCAGTTCCTGTTGAGGAGTTAATCATAAGGTACGTTAATTTGGGTGTTATCAAATCAGGTGGCGAGAGATTCTTTCATCTCCTGCTGGCGGCTGTGCCTGCTTCTTTTGTTTATGATTACTATGGTATTTTTGCCAAGGCTGGTCTGAATATCGCGGTGATCGATCTTCAGTCTCTCAGCCTGTGGCGTTTATTCAGCGGTCTCAAGACTTCCGCCGCGAGAAAAGGGACGGTGGGCATCTTTGACATCGGGGCGTCCACCACTCAGTTTTTGGTGGTACGAGACCGGGCACTTCAATTGACCAGGACGCTTCCTGTGGGCGGAAACCTGCTCACCCGGTCGTTGGCGGCGCACTACGGACTCGGCTATTTGGAAGCTCAGCGGATGAAAGAGGATGAGGGTGAGCTGTTTAGTGTTGAACAAGCCGCATCAGCAACCGCTAGCGCTATGCAAACGGACTTTTCATTGCGCGACGGACTTACCGGTTTGGTGCGTGAGATCCGCAGGTCACTTGATTACTATGCCGCCCAGGAGAACGCCACGGCGATTGAAAGGTATATCATCAGTGGTGGTACCAGCAAAATGAAAGGTTTTCGGGATTTTTTCGCTGAGGCAATGGGGACGCCGGTAGATTTTGGCTATCCGGGTGTGCCCGGCGTTCCGGGAGATGATCCAACTGCCGCCCGGTTCGATCCGGCTTTCGCGGTGGTTCTGGGTTCCGCGTTGCGTGAGGTGGTTGAATAAATGTATAAGGTGAACATTTTACCTCTGGAGTTGCATGATAACATTAACTTTGATGTCAATAAACTGATTAAGGTAATGACAGTTTCTATTATTGCGGTTGTTCTGCTGATTGGCTATGGCGCTTTTGTTTTCAGGCTTTACATGACTGGAAAGGAAATTGCCGAGACGGAAAAAGAGTTGGCTCAGTTGCAAGATACCGTAAAACAGGTTGAGGAGATTAAAAAACAGCGGCAGAATAATGAATTAATTGTTCAGAATTTCAAAGATCTGGTTGATAATAGAAAGACTTGGTCAAATATGTTGGAAGAATTAAATTCTTATCTGCCTGTGGATATCTGGCTGGAGAGCATAGATGTGTCATTTATTGAACCGCAGAGCCCGGCCGGGATTGATGGACAGGGGGGCGGTCAGACTAAAACACAGGCCAAAGGTATGCCGGCCCGGTCACAAACAAATATTGACCGGACAGGCACCGGCAAGGAGTCAAATGTTGACCAGGACCTAAAAGGAATTTCACAACTAGCTGTACCGTCTCCAAACGTTCTAACTGTGGAGGGTTATTCCCGCAGTTTGCCTTCTGTCGGTATTTTTGTAAATAGTTTGGGCAAAATGCCATATATAAAAAAAATCAGGCTTAGTGAAATAAAAAAAGATGATGGACAAGCCGCCGTGAAGTTTAAAATTACGGCAACGATCGGGGAGAGTGGCGAGTAATGCGGCAGGAATTGCAGTCCGGCCGGAGAACGATCCTGCTGGTTCTTGGAATCGTGGTCTTGTGCCTGGTTTTTATTAAATATGTTTTTATGCCACAGTATCACAGACAATGTGAAAACAATGACAGGATTGCCGACTTGCGGTCAAAATACCGGGCTGCGGTGGCAGCGGCGGAGTCATTGCAACGTGAAACAGAGCTTGCCGGCAAAGTGACAGATCAGTTGAATGAGTATAAGGTGCTCTTTAACAACGTGATGGATGACGGGATGGCTTTTGTTTATATTGCTTTAAAGGCTATGGAGGCGCAGGTTGAGATCGTATCGGTAGTTCCCGCAGCGGTTCATGACAAAGGGACTTATCTGGAGTATCCGGTAAAGTTCGAAGTACGCGGCGGTTATCACGAAGTATGCAGTTTTATTAGGGAGATAGAGAGTTTCCCAAACTTAACTGAAATTAGAATGTTTAAAATAACTGGTTACGATAATAATATGATTCGTCTACCGGATGCTGCTCAAAAAAAACAAAAAGCTATGGGTGAAGAGCTTCTGAAAATACCTCCGGCAAAATACGGCGAAGTAATGGCCACGCTTGATATTGTTACTTATTCCTGCCCTTCGCCGGTGGCCGGGATGCATATGGAGCAAATTACAAATTGGGCTGTCGGGAGGGATAACGCTTTTCTAATGTCAGCTATTAGGAATAAGAATTAGAATAAAAATAATATCATTTGTTGTTGTTATATGTTATTTTTTTATTTTTTGACGAATTATGTATGTAAAAGGGTTTTTGCCATTAATGGGGAATAATTATAATAAGCGTTGTCGCATGATAAAGGGGGATATCTTTGCTGGATAAATCGACAATAAAAGAAGTATTGGACGTTGCAATGGCTAAAGGCGGTGATTTCGCGGATATTTTCATCGAAGAAAAGAAGACTACCGGTATCGGTTGCGAGGCGGGAAAAATTGAGCGGATACAGTCTGGTATGGACATGGGGGCAGGGATTAGGGTTTTATCAGGTGATACGACAGCGTACGCGTATACTAACAATTTAACTCGCAAAGGTCTTGTAGAAGTGGCAAGGATAGTTAACCATGCCGCGCATGGTTTAAAAAAAGAAGTTAGTTTGAATTTGACTAAGGTAAAGCCATCAGTTGATTTCATTTATAAAGAACGCCCGGATGAAGTGTCTACAGAAAGGAAAGTCGCCGTGGTGGAGGCTGCCGACCGCACAGCCCGGGCGGTTGATTCCAACCAGATTAAACAGGTTATTGTCGGTTATGCGGACGTAGTACAGAAAGTGGTTATAGCAAACAGCGCCGGCGTATTTGTT
>MVQK01000129.1 GCA_002067515.1 Pelotomaculum sp. PtaB.Bin013
CGGGTCAGGATAGTAGAGCCAGTTTTCGAGCTAAAGAGGCTGTAATGGGACTATTGAAAAAAATCATATATGACCACCATTACCGGAACGGGAACGCTCCAATGCTGCAGAAATACCCATTTCCACGCAAGTCTCAAGAAATACGACGGAATCTTCCTGCCAGGTCTTTTTATTAAAATCTGCTAAAAGAAACCAGCAGGTTTCATCAGGTAAAAGAGGGTAAACTCCAATAGTGTGTTTACCGGCCAAATGGTCGTGAATAACAGATTTAAAACAACCCAATAATTCCTCAGGCTGGCATGCACCTGTGGTGGGAATGCGCAACTGCGCTTGTGGAAAAGAAAAACCCCCGGTCTATAACAAATAACCGAAGGTTCCGCTTTAACCGATAACTTCTAAATTCCTTTTATGGAAGGATACAAGCCCTACCCCTCACAAAGGTCTAGCCTTTTAATGAAACATAATTTCTGCCTCAGCCATCAACGACTCAACTTCTTCAACAGCCCGTAAGGCTTCATCTATCTTTACATGAGGCTTTAGTTCATTGATTCGTATAGCCCGGGCTTGTACCTTTTTGTCCCCGCCTTTTTCCAACGTCACATACAAGGCAGTCGCCAACCGCTCCAGTTCGGCAACACGCAAACAAGCCAGCTTCTTCGCAATAAAATCAATCTTCTGCTCATATTCTTTGGTGGTTTTTGGATAAAGCTCTTTAAGCCTTTCCGCGGCCTCTCCTGGATGAAGCGATGGTCCGTACGGATAAGGCTTGCTTTGCAGTTCGATGATCATTTTTGAACGCATAACAGCAAGTTCGTCCCGAAAATCAAACGAAAACGGCCCGTGCTTATAAAGAATAAAATCGTAACAGGTCGGCACCTTTAACATTTCCTGCAGGAAATAAAGGCTTTTTTGGATGTGTGTTTCACCACACCAAATGCCATAAAGATCCAATTTTTCAATCAATGAAAGCACCACTGCCTGACGTCTGGCATCTTCCATAAACTAACCCTCCAAAGAAACAATTTTATAATATCATTTCTGTTCTTTTTCAACCATTCATTTGCTCCCTTAACCAAGTCCGGCCTGATAAAAATGTAGTCAAAGGAAGCTATGGGAATACACCTGCGTGTACATAAAATAACGGGCAAGAAGAAGGGCTTCTGCCGAATGGAGCCCACCTTCTTCAACGCCTAAAACAGGTTCAATAGAGACATTATTTTCACCAGTTGACCTGGGTAGAATTCTAAGAGTGTCAATTAAGCGGTAGTGATCAAATTTCCCGTAGGCAACACCAGCATGATATGAATCCCTCAACAGGTAGTCAATCCGGTCAACCCCAAAAGAGTTCCCAACTATGATCTCCGAGAGGATTGTCTCCCAGTCCGTAAAGTTTATATCCTTATACTTCTTCGGGCCGACTGCCAGCTTAACTATATCATCAGCCCGGAGTGGAGGAGTCATTTCCTCCCATATTTTTTTCATTTCCTTGCTGCGTATGATCTCTACACATTTTGCAACTACTGTCGGGGTGCCAATCGCGATTTAGATGCGTCCCACAAATTTGTAAAGCAGTCTGCTGTTACCTGCTTCTTCAAAGCCATTCGCCTGATAAAAGGCATATTCCTCTAGATCTTTTGCCTCATCCGGATACGAAGAACCGGATCACCTTCTCCGTGTAACAAATTTTAGCTCGTCCTCACTAAACTGGTATACATCCGCAAATTTTAATACGTTACCGCCGTGCTGTTCTTCGGGCTGTTCTCAAAATAGTGGCACTACAAAACTAGAAACACATAACCCGCCCCTCTAAAACTGAATACTGCCGCCGAATACAAGGTCAATAACAAACGGGATTCTGGCATATTCCCTGTTTACAAGCTTATCCTCGTCTTTGAGAATGAGATAATACTCCTTTGCCTTGTCATACGCCATATCCTTCAGTGTGAACTTTTCTTTATATGTACGCTCGGCGGGATTGCCGCTCGTGCTCTCCGCTATGATGATATTCTCATTGGAAATTCTGTTTCCTACCTCATCCGCGAAATACGCCGTCACACGTAGAGGCAGAAGCTTTTCACCTACCGGCTCATTCTGGAAGAAAGTCAGATGAGTAATGACGCTGGTGATTTTGCGTGACAGGTTGGTAAGACTCAACGACACCTTCTTCGCACTCATGGAGCGGCGGAGGTTCTTGTCACTCTTAAACTTAATGACCGGTATAACGACCTCTTGCAAGCTTGTCCCGCCGTGAACATAGCAACTACCGGAACCTTGCACCTTATAGCAGTTTGTCACACGGGGAATAATGGCGCGGATATCCGTCTTGTCTTTTGTCAAATAATTCAACGAAAACACCTGTGTTCCCTGGATATCGGCATCTGCTTTCGTCAAAATAAACCTGCGCTTCGATTCTATACCGATAGCGTCTTCTTTGGGGGTCTTATCTCTTTCCGCAAGAAGCGTCCGGCGATAAATGTACCCATGGTCCGCGGTAATCAGGATATTGATGGCGCTGATATTGTTTCTAAGCGCCCTGACAAGCCCGGCAAGCTCCCGAAAACACTTTTCCGTAGCCTCGAACACCTCATGCTCGGTGGCCGCGTTATCACCACGCGCGTCAATCGTATTGTGATAGATGTAAATAAGCTTCACGCCGGAAAACTTCTCTGTCAATTGCTGCTTTGTCAAGCTCATGAAATTTTCATAGGTAATAGCAACAGATTCTTCCTTTACAAGCTTCAGGATTTTCTCCCGATTTTCGGTTCCTTTTGTGGAGATACCGTCGATGACGATATTTGCTTTATCCGTTACGGCAATGCTATTGTGCGGTAAAAGAGACGCCATTCCCAAGGCTGTGTATGATGGAATCACACCCAGTATCGCATCCAGCTTGCTGGTCCCCCTTTGTTCGCCATTAAGCATGGCGTTCAACTCCACCGCCGATTCATAGCGCAGGCCATCCGAGATAATGACAACCAGCCGTTCATTGTTAGAAACAAAGCGCCTGACATACTTCTCATAGAAACCCTGCTGCGATGTCACGCCGGAGACCTGCCATGTTGTCTCGTCATCCAGAAACGCGCACCATTTCATGGAAAGATCATTTAGATACCAATTGGTATAACTGTTTTCTACCTTTTCAAAAAGCGGCATAAAACGATCCTGCTCCGCGAGCTTGTCATAGCTCAGCAGGAAATGCCGGTAACTGCCGTCCAGCCTATAGTAGGTTTTTATATAATTTTCAAAAAGCTTCGCCATGGTAAGTCCCGGCAGGCCGGCGTGCTTCAGGCTAAGCTCCAAGAACTCGCAAGCGTACAGCAAGGTGTCGTATTCTGTTTCAAACTGCCGATAGAAACGCCGGTTTCTCCGACTGCGGATGACCTTGCGGTATCGTTCGTATTCGCCCGCTTGCAGGCTGATATTCGCGCAAATCCGGCTGATAATGCTATGGTCGAACTCCTCAAAGGTATCACAGTCGATTATGTCGTCAATGTTCCACTTCCGTATGCGCTCAATCAGATTAAGCTTGTCCGCCACAAAACCGGCAAGCTTATTATACGCATTCCAAACCTGAGTGTTCTTCATGAAGTTATCTACAAACACAAAGCAATTGGAGTTTGAGGACACATACGTCTGCCATTCCTTCGGCAAGTTGCCGTTGACGCTGTGGGACAAATGCGTGACCAAAAGCATTATCGCCAGTTTTTCAAGACTTTGTTCAGCGAAGCCATAACCGTAAGCCCTCTGAATTAGCGTCCATAGCGCGTCTATGTTACCTAACTTGACGATGCTGTCGTATATCGTGGTTTCTCCTTCCGCCAGCTCAATTAATAGCGTTCTCACAACATGATCAAGATTGGGCGCGGGCAGCTTGCTGAGCGTTGATAATACCCCCAGATCAATTTTGGCCTCTGTATAGGGCGCAAGCTGATACCCCTCAAATCGCTTGCGACGTTCGCTGCTTCGGAAAAACAGCTTGTACCGCGCCATCACATGGCGCAGTGAACTGTCGATTTTGAAGTTCAGCATGTTCAGCGATGTTTCATCGGCCGAAAAGGTCTGGCTGTACTTGATGGTGTCAGTCAGCCAGTTTTCCTTGTTTGCAGGACGGGGCAACGGGGAATAGACCAGCAGGTTGCCGGCCGTGTCGGTTTCTTCTATGTATAGCTTTGCGGCAAACATATTATTGTCATAAAGCTTAATGATCTTCACGCCTTCAAGCTCAAGGTTGTCGATATCCCCGGCGAAAACCCCTTCCTCATCGTACCAAAAGACGATATTGCGGACGCTGCCCTGCGAGAACTCGCGGGCAAACTGCCGCTCAAGGGATTTTTTTATTTCGGTCAGGTTCATTTTTTCACAACCTTTTACGGTAATTCGCTTATTAACTGATTTTCGTATGCCAACTGATGATTCAGCACGGTAACTGTCAGATTCCACGTCCTAATTTGCCGTTTTAATCTCTTCTTCAGTGCATCGGATATTGGAGTCAGCCAACCGGTTTCATGGCCGTTGATAACAAGTATTAGTTTTATTGCAATGCGAGCATACTCTGCCTCATGAAAACAACGTGGCATTTCACCATCTATATCCTCTTTTCTCTTTAATATTATTGGAAAAAACAGATCAATGGAATGCGCAAACTTTTCGTGCAACTCAAGGATATACTTATTGAAGTCTTCATTATTATGCGGTCTTGGTGAACTTGATTTCGCTTCGATAAAGTAAATTGTATTCATTTGCTGACACAGAACAAACTCAACAGCTTTAATATTTTCCCCCAAGGATTTATATAACTGAGATTTTTCAATACGAAATATATCTACTTCATCAAATGGGCCAAATTGCATACCAGACTCAGGTATGGTAATAATCATTGCATCACCTTCATGACTTCTTCTTTGTATAGCTCTATTGATTGAGCAATAATACTGTTGTTCTCAAGGAGAGTGAAGCTTGAAGCACTTTCATGTCTCACACCATTTTCGGTTTTATGCAAGGCGTGGAAAAGAACAGCATTCTCTATCGTTTTTCTTACTTCAAGGTACTTCGCGAAAAAATAATCATGGGTAGCAATGAATATTTGCACTCCGTCTTTTTGGAGATTAAGCAGCATATCCACAAGAGCTGGCATGTGTTTAGGATTAATGTTCGCCTCCGGTTCATCCCAAAACAAAATTGAACCACTCTCAAGTGTTCCATTTTTTATAAGTTGCCAAAGGAGCGCTATTTTTCTAATGCCTTCAGCAACAAGTTGAAATTCAAGCATTGATTGATTTCCGGGTTTTAAATAAAACTCGTCGTTCGATATGCTAACAGTTCCCGTAGTGATCTCTTGCAAGCTTTTTAAATACTTTTTCTTCGTTGCATTATCCGGGCCTCTTGTCAAATCCACACTTGCCGCGGAGATAATGTCTTTATAGGTGTCATCAAAATCCACATTATTTCTCTCGATTGCTTGAATCAAATTGCGGGAATTGGACAGTATCTCTTTTGCCGGAATAAACGTACTCGTTAATGTTGCAAGCTGTTTTCCCCAAGACTCACTTCCTTTAACATCAATATACTTCTTGTGTTTTGAGTTGAATGTAAGCGTCAATGATGATTGTTTATCGGAAGTAACTTTTACTTTTGCGTTGCTCGATCCAACTCCCCGTTTTACGAGACGATACAAAGATAAATCATCCGGCCTGAAAACCCTTACAATTTTTTGGGGGAAATCTATCGCTGTAGATTTTGTCTGCGCTGCTTGACAAGCACTATATAACAGCTTCAATATGTGGGTTTTACCAGTTCCATTATCGCCAATTAGTACATTTATTCCTTTGGAAAACGCTATTTCAGCCTTGTCAAAAACAGTGAAGTTTTCTAAATAAAGTTTAGTCAGCGCCATTTTTTCACCCCTCTTTGGATACTTGTCTTTATATTATACCTTAAATCTTCCCAAATAAATCCATTTTTATCAATTTCCCGTCGTCCCTAGGCACTTCGATGCCTTGGAATTTGGCGTAGTTCACCGTCACACCGTCGTCAAGGTCAAGTTCGATAGCCTGATGCGCGATGTGCGCCACAACCTGATCGTACACCCGGCATTCTTCGATCTTCTTTTGCAGGGCTTCGATTTCCTTGCGGTAGGCCGCTTTTTCACCGGCGTTTTCCG
>MVQK01000130.1 GCA_002067515.1 Pelotomaculum sp. PtaB.Bin013
TAAAGCAAATTACTATTTTGAAAGAGCTGATTCTATGATTAACGCATTTCAAAGATATAGATAATTAAAGGAGGTTTGAGTGATGCGAAAACAAAAACTACGTAACCTTGCCGCTTTGCTCGTCGTTGCGTTGGTACTGGGGTGCTGGGTTGGGGTGGCGGGCGCTTTTGTTCCAGGTGCTGGCGAAGCCATAAATCAACTAAAAGCCAGCGGTCTTTATAGTAATACTGACGTTAACCAAACGCTTGTTGATCTATCTAATACTTCAAACGGAACCGTAACTTCTGTAACATATATTGGAGCAGAGCAAACCAGGACCGATAACACTTTTTCTGTCGTATCGCAAACATATGATGCCGCAATGGATAGGATAACAAGTTTCTGTTTTGAGTTATATAATCAGTATGATCCAGGTGGAACAGATATAGGGTTATCTGGTATTCTAAACCTTGATAATCCCATCTTAACGGTTCATGTCTACACTTACGGAGTACAGAAAGACCAACTCATGTATGCCTTTGTTTCTGGTATAGTTGATTGTCTTGGTAATCCACCCATAAGGAGTAGCAGCGGTTCTTCATGGGTAAATAATTATTCACCTGCAGCCATGAGCTCAAAAGTTATAACCTCTTTCAAAATTGGCGAGAAATTAATCACAACTACTAGCGGCACACCAATAACTATGGATGTTGTCCCATACGTGAAGGATAATAGAACATTTACACCGGTTCGTTATCTGGCTTATGCTCTTGGAGTCACAGAAGAAGGTGTTTTATGGAATGAAGCTACTCAGACAGTCACTATTATTAAGGATGATACCACTATTAAATTAACTATTGGCAGTACCGTCCTTATAAAAAACAAGGAAACAATAATTATGGATGTTGCACCAGAATTGGTTGATCCGGGCAGGACAATGCTTCCCGCCCGGTGGGTAAGTGAGGCACTTGGCGCAACGGTTACATGGGATGAAGTTACTCAGCAGGTAGTAATAAAGCAGGGGACTTAACCCCTGCTTTTTGTTCCTCTGCATCCGTTATCGCACCGGCGCGTCTGCCGTGTCTGCCAGTGTTGTTTTTTTCGGCGCATTCAATTCCACTACGACCTTCTTTGTTACCGGTCGACGCCGCCTGACCATTACCTTTTCCGTGGCTTCTTCTTGACTTACGAGGCATTCGTCAGAAATCTTCACGGCTTCATGCGCATTTCGGAAACTGACTTCCTCCCCGGTCAAATCGTTGAAATATTTCAGTCCGTGCTCGTTTTCCCTGGCTGAGCAGTTTTCCTTAATCTTCCTTTCAAAGACTGCGTTCTTTTTGAATTTGCCCGTCAACTCGTCCAGCGCGTAGCCGTCTTTTACCCGGTGAATTTCTTCCACTACCTCTTCAAACTTGACTACCGGGTGAGCTTCAAGCTCGCCGTCATCTCGCAACCGATAAACGTATTCAACCTCCGGGATCTCTACCTCTATCGTTTTTTTAGTATTTGCGCACCCGATATGAATCGGAATCGTCATGGTTCCATGCACTTCATGGATGCAGCGAACCAGCAAGACAATCGCGTTGCCGCTTTTAAATGGCTGCTCGCAAATCGCGCAGGTTCTTTCAATAAAACACAAGTCACCGTGCGTGAGATGTTGAATGTTTCCGCCATACCACCGGTATGTGTCATTGCCGATATAACCGCTGCCGTCAATGTATGGCAAGAAGTTGTTCCAAAAACGACCAACCATGTTGAAGAATTGGCCGGTTTCCATATGGAATTCGGATGCTCCACCTGAATACGCTTCAATCGACGAACCTTGCAGACAAAGTTTCTTGCCGTAGAAAGACGTGTCGATGTCTACCCCACTAGCGTCACTTCGGGCAATAATTTCGCCCATTTCAGCACCGTTATAATACAGCTTCAACCAGCCTTGCAGGGAGTTAGCAACCATTTCAATGGTTTTTTGACCGCCGTAGCGCGCCTTCAATCCGTTGGGAGGGACCAGTCCAATGTAAGTATCGCTGCCTTCATCACCGGTCCTGACTGTAGATGAGTAGATTTCCCCATTTATTACTTTTATACCATATTTACCCGCACCATATTGACCAATTACGGTCCGCAGACTGCCGGACTCGTCAAAAACTCTTATACCTTCATTAGCCGGCGGCGCGGACAAATCAATCTTGCCATTTTTAACATAATGTCCACTTGTCATGACAACACCCCTCCTTTATGGAAAACATTAAATTCGGGGAATTTATAAAACTCGCACTTATCCGGCGTAATAACTAGAATATTAATCGGTCCTCCGCTTACTTCCGGATATTTGGTGAAGTATTCCAGGTATTTGCAACCTGCGGTTATCGTCAGGTATAGGAAGTTTACTGCCCTTTCTATCGTCATCCGCTCATAATCAAGCAACTCGCCTGTACAAAGCTTTTCTATGATGTCTACCATACCAGCCATTACTAGCCGGTCCATGGCAGTATTCCTTTCTTTTCCTTCGTAAAAAAGGAGTTCACCGTCATTACATTCGCCCAATACTGGACGGCCTTCAGGAAAACCTACTAGATGAAACTCGAACGACTGGCCGTTAAGAGCATGCTTCAGTTTGTCATTTAAGCATATAGCCAGTTCATAGAAAGTGTATTTATTGCTATGCGCCATTTGCTGCAATTCTTCCAGGGTGTCCTCAAACCTCCATGTGTCGGTAAATCCGAAACCCGAGTAGTTGAGACCGTACCGTTCACCAAGGAGGAAGGTTTTGGGAAACTCGCTGGGGTGGATCCTAAAATTTTTATTACTATAGTCTTTTTCTTGAAAACTCTTCCGCCAGCTTTCGCCACCGATTACCTGCCGGGACTCCGATCCCAAAATGAATGCGCCTTTGATTGCCATTGTTGCCATAATTGTCAATTTTTAACACTCCTTTTTCTTTTGTGTATTATAATTTTTTTGGAGCGGGACCAGACGGCCCCGCTCCGGGCAGCCTTGGCCGCAGCGTGAGGGAGCGGCGGTCCAGGCATAATTAATCCAATATCTGAAGCCGGACTTCTTCTTTTTTCAGGAAGGTTTTTCTCTCGCTCGCCCGAACGTGCTTAAACAGCGTCGGAATTTCCAAGCAGTTCGCGGCTTCCTTGACTGAATCTGCAAAATCGAGTTTCGCTTTTTCCAATGTCAGTGATGGATTGAGTTGGCCCGTCCGATCCGCCAACATTTCCACTTCGGCGGCAAGTTGGAAGATTGTCTCGGCGCTACTCATCAGGTTTTTAATGGCCTTGTCCACTTTAGCGGCAACCTCCAAGCGGGCGGCGACTTTTTGCTTTAATAGCTGGCGTTGTTGGCGCTGTTCTTCTGTAAGTCTGGCTTCCTCGGCCTGCTGCTCCTCAATGGCGGCGGCAAGGGATTCTTCCGCCTAGAGGATGTCGGCAGCAAGGTTTTGCTGTTGGGTAGCGAGGTCAACTTGTTTTTCCTTGAGATTGTTAATTTTTTCTTGAATCTGGTTGATTTTGTTGTTAGACATAATATTAATACTCCCTTCTAATATTTGGTAGTTTTGACTTTGTACCAGCTTAAATCTGTTTTCATAATCAATTAACTGCCGGCGTGCCTGCCGGCGCTTGTGCGGTGACTGAAGACGGTCGAACGTGACGGCGGGGTAGTAGCTCGGCACTTTTATTCCCCCTGGCCGGTCCCGGTGCTCAGTTCCACGGCGCCGCTGCCGGCGTCCTTCCAGGCAACGCGAAGGTTAAGAACCTGGTTGCCGCCTGTTACCTTGCCTTTAAACAAGCCTTCGCGCTTGTCCAGTAGGACGCCGGCAGCGATCACCAATTGCGACGGGGGTATGCTGTCGATCTCGTTTTTCAGCCTCGTCAATACCTTCCGGGTAACTTCGTCGATACTGTTAATAAACTCGAAGTCTATTAGTTCTTTGTGCTCCCCAAGGTATTCCCGTAGAATCACACTTACCGTTTGCCGGGAGATAGAAAACTTCTCGGCAATTTTGCTTATGTTTCGAGTTGTCAAGGTTTCCTGAACTACCTGCTGACGCAGCTCCTCCGGAAATTTATTGTGAGGGGATCGGCCTTCATGTGGACTTGGCAGCGGGTCCAGGATTTCAATAGTGGCATCGTTTGTATTATTGGTTTCCAAGTTTAGGGTTCCTCCTTTCTGGTTGGTGATGGCGTCAAGCTGATTGACTTGACAGTGGTTACTTTCCTTCTTGGTGTCAAGCTGATTGACTTGACAGTGGTTAATTCGTATAATATAAGTTTAGGAAATTATTGGTTATTTTGCTTTAATAACATGAGTTAGTGCCGGCAAACACTAAATAAGAAAAAGGTTACTTTGCCTCATGCTGTCGGGGTAGCCGCTTTACCTTCCCGGCTTCTGCCTGAATTGCCTGAGCAGCTTCAATAAGGGCTTCCCTGCTCACCGGTGCCGAGGATAAATGTTCACTGCGGCTTGTGGCCTCGCCGGAAATTAATAGAAGTTTGTCCATAATTATCCCGGTTGCCGTGGCCACGCTTTTCAGATCGTCGGATTCCGGAATAAGTTGAGCCATCTTGGTTACGCCGGTCATGATTAATGACCATGCTTCGTTAATAAACTCCTGCCGTTTTTCGTCCCTGCGCTCCTGCAATTCGCCACCATCAGAACATTTTTCCGCTAACATATTAACTAATTCTCCTTTCTTGTCCATTGATTTCCAAAGGTGAATATTGCTCCAGGGTATCCCTGTAAGCTTACCCGCCTGGCGTGTGCCCACTATGCCGGCAAGCTCGACACTGGTTAGAATCTTTGAAGCTGAGTATTTTGGTTTCGGTCCTGGCCGCATGTGGCACACCTTCTTTATTTTGCTCTGCTTAAACGATACTGCACACAAAAAGACTTGCCGGGCCGGGAGCGGGGTTTAACCGCTCCCCTTGACCCTTGCTGTTAAGTGCCTACTTTGGTAAAATAATATATACCAACTAACTCGCTACACTGTAACGCTTCCAAAGTTCGGTATATATTTCCGTTGGATATAGCCGCGGCGAGCTTCTTAAGAGTTTTATCGCGTATTTGCCGAACGATTCGAATTTCCGATTATAGCCTGACTCTGCTAACGACCTGGCATACCAACCAGTAATTTCCATTAATGCACCATCAACCCGTTCACCTAAAGGTAGAGCTTCGTTTTGCCAGATGGACCGGCCAAGCTTTTTAAGTTCCTCTCTTTGATGGTAGGTCAATACAAGATCATCTCCGAAAAACTGCCGTGCGCGTTGTAATTTACGGCAATAAGCCGCATGTTCTTTGCGGTCCTGCGGGAAGACATAACCGTACCCGCAGATTTCGCATCGAGTCGCAATCGCTTTCGTCGCTTTTGTTTTCATTTTTACGCATTCTCCTTTGTCTGCCGCACATTCGCCTCAATGTAGCGGCTTTTTTGTTATTGGTTATCATTTATCTAGCCCCCTATTTATTTTAAAACCCCTTAAATCCGCGTATTTGCGGTTGCTTGTTCATCTCCTGTGATGGTAATATCTATGTCAATCGCAGTGTACCCCTGCGCCGGTTATCCGGGCATACCGCTTATCTATATGATGCCACCCTGCCTTGATGCGCGCTGACAGGACGGGACGGACGGGTTTTTTATGTTATTTTATTTTCTTCTGCAGACACCTTGACCAGCACGTCACCGGTTACATTCCAACCCCATTGAATAAGGGGTATTCTCAGCTTTTCCGTTTTCCGCGATTCCTCTATTAAATTCGGGATCTGCTTTATTTCTTTAATCCAGTCCGCGATCTGCTTATCAATGGCTCTTTCGTCGCTGTCCCAGTCTAAGGAAAGATCACGGTTTATAGGGAGTATTTGGCTTTGTTCTTGAGCTGAATGAATAGTAACTGCTGTCTACAGCAGTTGTTATAGTGCCTGTTGAAATCATTTATTTTACGTGAATCGCAGTAATTCATCGTTATACCTCCGGTAGCGATTGAAATAGTATTCTCTCGCTTGTTTAGCCACGCCACCAAATCTCCATACAAGTTCTTCAAATATAGCAATTGGCGGTCCTGGTCCTCTAAGCTCAACTGCGACAACCTCCCCAGCGATCAAGCCAGGATAATATAGAGAATCGTTTTGCAGCATGGCAAGTGCTACACGACCAGTGATGTTTTTA